>CAWKMH010000076.1:0-49977 GCA_963850515.1 uncultured beta proteobacterium | reverse complement strand
TAGACTGGAATACGCGGGACGTTTACCCGATTGTCAGTACGCCGCAGTATTCGGGCGGCAGCTTGACCGGCCGCATCTCAGGCTTAACCACATGTGCCGGGTGCTGCCGGTCGCAAGCAGCCGCGCCGGGTTAAGACTGTGGATCTCATAGGCGAACTCGACCATTCGCGAATTCGAACGGATAATTTCGGTTTGAATAATGATTTCCTGGTCGTAGCGCGCCGGGTAGAGATATCGGCATTGTGCCTCAACTACCGACAGAAATAATCCGGTGTGTTCAAGATCCTTATAGTTGAAGCCACGGGATCGCACCAGTTCCACACGCCCGATTTCCATCCACACAAGATAGTTCGCGTGGTACACGACACCCATCTGATCGGTTTCGGCGTATCTAACGCGCACTTGCGTCCGGTGCTTAACCATTTAAGCCAGCATAGCGAGCCCGAGCACCGCATCGGCCATGATTGGAAATTCAAAAAAAGCGGCTCAGTTGCCAGCATGAAACCGAGCGGCTTAGGCTGTTAGCCGAGACTACACCGAGACTTTCTGTTTCGACTCGCTTCCCAGGGGTAGACGCAGGCGCAGAACCTGCTCACGCGCGCGCTCTTCAGTGAGATTACGGCTGCGCGCCTGCAACAAGTCGTCCAGTGCTACCATCCCAGCAGCTTATGTTCATCGTCGGGATCGACAACCGGGAATCTCGTCAGCCCGGTTTCGACCATCCGGTAGACCACGACGTTGTAACGGCTCGTTTGGATACGTCACGGTGGGGGTCTGGAGCGCGACATCCGCAACTGTTCCCCGGGACAAACCAACGGAATCGGACAGGAGTTTGCGCAGATGATTACGGCTGATGACACCGATCAGCCGCCTTTCGTCATCCACGATCGGATATAAGCGCTGTCCATGAGGACCATGCCCGGGCCGTATCAGTTCACCAACCTCAGCAAGTGAATTCATGGCCGGCAGCGCCACAAGATTAGTGCGCATTACTTCCTTCACAAACAGGATTTCGAGTGGATCGACCGCGTACTCGCGGCTTAGATGGTAACCGCGCCGGGCGATCTTTTCCGTAAGGATTGACCGCTTCATGGTCAGCGAGGTAAACAGATGTGCCATGAAGCAGGCGAGCGTAATCGGCAGCACCATGTTGATGTCGTGAGTCAGCTCGACCGCAAACACGATGGCCATCATCGGTGCGCCCATTGTTCCGGAAAGCACCGCGCCCATGCTGACCAATTGCCAGAATCCTGCCCCGTAGTTCGGCAGCATCATCGATTCGACACCGCCCAACGCGGCCCCCATCATCAGAAGCGGGGCCAGCACGCCTCCCGACGTACCCGACCCGAGCGACGCCACCCAGACCACCGATTTTACGCAGAGTACGCCAATGATGATGTACCTGGGAACGTCGCCCTGAAGCAGCTGGCCGATGACATCGTACCCGACACCCAACGCCTGAGGAAACAACAAACCGCCAAGGCCGACCACGGCGCCGCCGATGGCCGGCCACCACATCCAGTGAATCGGTAGCTTGCTAAACCCGTCCTCGACAGCATAGATCGCACGCGAGAGCAGCCCGGCGAGAATGGCTCCGAGGACACCCACCACCGCACAACCGAGGACACCAACGAGGCCTATGGAGGCGGCATGCGGCGGAACCGGGAAAAGCGGCCCGTCGCCCAGAATGTAACGCCGGCAAACCCCCGCAGTAATGGCGGCGAGTGCGACGGGGATTGCGCTTCGCGGCTTCCATTCAAATAGCAGAAGCTCGATTCCTAGCAGGGTCGAGGACAAAGGCGCGGCGAATGTTGCCGACATGCCTGCGGCAGCACCAGCCACCAGCAAGGTCTTGCGCTCAGCGCTGGTCAGATGGAAAAATTGCGCCAACAGCGACCCACATGCACCGCCGGTCATGATGATGGGACCTTCCGCGCCGAAGGGACCACCTGAACCGATGGCGATGGCTGCGGAAATAGGTTTCAGTATGGCCAATTTAGGCTGTACGCGGCTGCCACTCATCAAAATGGACTCGATTGCTTCGGGTATGCCGTGGCCACGAATCTTGTCAGATCCGTAGCGCGCTATCAGCCCTACGATCAGCGCGCCCACGATTGGAACAAACAAAGCCAACCAGCCCAACTGATTTTGGGCCGGGGAAGCCATTGAGAAGTCAAACCGGTGAAAATAAAAGAGATTGGTACAAAGGCCAATAAGGCGTAACAGCACCCATGCCATCACCGTTCCCACTACTCCGGTAATCACGGCCAAAAACGAAATCGGCAGGACCCGCCAAGTGACGGTAAAATCGCCTAATTCTTCCGCTGATTTGTTGTGTTGCTTATGTTCTACCGCTTCGGACTCGCTCAGTGCGGCTTCAGAAGCCACGCTCATGTATTACTCCCACACTCGGATGTCGATCTCTGAATCACGCTTTCAAGCGCCTCGGCAAATTCCTTGCCGTTAACTCCAACTGTTTCCAATGCAGATTGGCAAGCTTCTGTAGAATACTGTGCCCTTTTTCAGTCAGTTCTATCAGGACTTCGCGGCGATCTTCCAGGCTGTTTCGCCGGACTACCGCGCCGCGTTCGGCCAGCCGGTTAATTAGCTCCACCGCGCTGTGGTGCTTGATGCACAATCGCGACGCCAAAACGGAAACCGTGGGCCTTATATCAGGAGGCAATCCCTTAAGTGCTAACAGGAGTTGATGCTGTTGGGGTTCTATACCCTGAACGCGCGCGGATTCTTCACTGAAGTGCAGAAATTCGCGGATTCGATAGCGAAACTCCGCCAACAGCGTGTATTGCTCGGTCGAGAGCTCAACCGTAGGAACCTGGCTTGTAAACGTGCTCACGTATTATATCGTAGCACGATAGACCCTGGCGGTCGAGCTATTGCAGCAATTCGCTGAGCACGCGGCCTGAAGAGCCGCTGGGTATCTCGATATCCAACAGAGTCGCAAGTGTCGGGGCGATATCGTTCGGCGTGGCTTTTTCGGTGTAGCGGCCGGCTTTGATGCCCGTGCCCATGAATAATACCGGAACGTGATTGTCGTAGTTGTAGGGAGAAAAATGGTTAGTACCCGTGCCCCCGCCCAATATGGCTCCTGGTTCGTAAACAATTTCGATATCGGGACTTTCCCGCGGAAAGAAGCCATAAACAAAGCTCTGGGCGATGAAATCGCCAGCTATGCCCGCCTGCAATTGATCGCGGTTGTAAACGCGGACGGCATGAAGTTCGGGGGTTCCAAGCAGAGCTTCTTCGGCAATCCGGTATAGTTCGTCCATTTTTATCCCACTGAGAGCCTTGCGGTTGAGGTAAAGACCTTCGTTGGTACCTGATTCGATCCACTTAGCAGGGCCATATTGCCCGTTCAGTGCGCTGGTCACAATGTCAACCGCACGGGCGGAAACATAGGTTGCCGGTATCCTGCGCTGCTGATTTACGGCCGGCGTGGACGAAACACCATGGTCGGCGGTCAAAACGATAACCGTATTTTGCAGCCCCACCTTGCGGTCAATGACTTCAAACAGTTTTCCAAGCAGCGCATCGACGCGGACTGCCATATCACGGACCTCGGGCGCGTCGGGACCGACCCTGTGTCCGATGTAGTCGTTCGAGGAAAACGACACGGTCAGGAGGTCGGTCGCATCGCGCTGCCCAAGTTTTTCCCCGTCTATTGCCGACTCGGCAAACTGCTCCACGAGCTCGTTTCCCCAGGGGCTGGCGGGAATTTTGCTGTACGTCTCCCCGTTTGCCGGTGCGCGAAAATCCCACTCGGGGAAATTGGGCCATTTTTTGTTTACGTACTGAGCGGGTAGGCTTTTTTCATTAAATGCGTTCGCCCAGACAGGCAGGCGCTCAGCGTAGAACGTGCTGCTTACGAAATTTCCCGATCGCGCGTCGAACCAAAACGCTCCGTTAGCCCGGTGACCGGACGGAAGGATGGCTGCGCGAGCTTTTAGGGAAACCCCGACCACGCGGGATTGTTCATGGGCGTTTCGAAGTTCATCACCAACCGTTGTTACCAGAAGCCGGCGGGGAGATGCCGGATCTTCATCGGTACATTTCGATCCTTCCGTGCCCTTAGACGCGCCCAACAAATCAACGGTCCAGTCACATACGCTTGTAACTTCCTTTTTTGTGACGCGATCGTACCACTCATTGGAGATGATGCCACTGACGGCAGGCATTGCGCCCGACATGAAAATGCTGTGACCCACGGCGGTTTTTGTAGGGGTCTGCAAATAATGCGCATTCGTAAAGTTGGCTCCGGTACGCAGCAGGCGATCAAGACCGCCATGATAATCGCTCCGAAAACGCGTCAGGTAGTCGTAGCGGAACTGGTCAATCACCACGCCTAACACAAGCTTCGGCTTTGGCGGCTGCGCGGCCGCCAGCGCTACACCGCCTATTACCACGATGAATATGGATCGAAAGAACATACGGCCCTACAGTAACAAAAGGGGGACAGTTTACCTGGAGGAGGGCGCACACTGCTGCCGATGCGATTCGGGATCGGAGCCGTCAGCTTTATCCGCAGCGAGCATACCGGCAGCGCAAAATACCAGCAACACGTTCCGAGACGCGCAAAAGGATAATCAACAGTGGCATGCAGGCACATTGCGAGCAGACCCACGCCCCAGATGCTATTCAACGACGGCCGGACACTCCAAACTATGAGAACCAGCATGATGCAGGCAAAGGGAATGCCGCCTTCCGCCGCCCATTCCAGATAGTCGTTATGCGCCTGGTTTACCCATGTCCCGTCATCGTATAAAGCGAACGCTTTGTAAACCGGAACGTAGCTACCCAGGCCCCAGCCTGTAAGCGGACGCGCCTTGATCATCGCCAGAGAAGCCTGATTGATCTGGCCGCGCGCGGCCAAGATCCGGCCGGTTCAGCTTTGCCAATACCCGATCGAAACCGGCCAGATAAGTGAATCCCAGACTGAGCAGAAGCGCCAACCCTATCACCGAAAACGAAATGGCTTGACGATTCTTGAAGAACGCAAGAATCAGGACGGCGATGAGTTCGGCGAGCACAAGAGCGCTGCCGGCGCGCGATCCCGAAGACACGACGGCGCCGATCTGGAGAGCGCTGAGCAGAAGATATAGCACGCGTCCTTCGCGGACCCGCAACCCCTGCCACAAGGTGACCGGCAGAGTGAGTTCTATGAATTGGGCGAAGTTGTTGTTATATGCGAAAGTTCCATACGCCCCGCCGAAACCGGTCGGAAACAGCCAAAAATATTTGCTGGTCTGGGATGCTGCTCAAGAACATCCAGCAACGCCATGGCACTCCCGAAAACGATCAGAGCCGCGCGAAACTGCTGCGCCAGCCGGCGGCCACGGAACAACTGCGTGGCAAGAAAAGCGATCATGGCCGCCGTAAACCAGTAAAGAGTCTTCTCCCAACCGGCAGCGACGATTGCCTGGTTGGACCACAGTGTCTGCCCGACGCCATACAAAGACATGGCGAAGGTACAAAGAAATGGCAGGCTCCATTGAAAAACAGGGGGGCGTCTGAAAATCAGGTAGAACGCCGCAAGCAACAGTACACCAGTTGAGATGAGCCACAGGCTGACGTGCGAATAGTCGCCTATCGTCAGAGAGTAGGCGGCAAGCAGCGCAAAGAAGATCCACGAAGTACGTCGATCGAGAGCGGCAGATTCGATGGGCGTGCCGCCTCGTATTTGTGTTTCTACCGCGGATTCCATTACTTCATCACTCCGCAGCTCCGCGGAAGCTTCAGAATACCAATTAACACGATTTCGGCCTGTTGTCGTTTCCAATTGGGAGGTATTTACAGAACTGACCGAGATTTTTCTTTCCGTCACTTTACAAAGCTTCTAGGATGACTGCCCGCCAGCTTGAATTGCCCTCCTACCTGGAGGCGCTGCCGCTTTCTTCCGAGGCAGACAACCTGCCGGTTTTAGTGGAATTTGATGGCGGTTTAGTCAGTGCGGATCTCACCTGGAATGCATCCTGCGAATCGCCAAGCGCAAGCCCTGGCTTCTGCTGATGCTGCCGTTCCGGCGGCTATCGGGCAACGCGTATTTCGAACGGAGGATTGCGGCCGAGAGAGGCGTGAATGCCGAGACAACGCCCTATCGTCCCGGCGTATTGGAATGGCTTTCTGCGCGTAAATCAGAGGGCCGAACACTGATTTTGCTGGCGGAGTCCGACCGGGCGCTTGCGGAAAGAGTGGCGGATAGTCTCGGTCTATTTTCCGAGGTTCTGGTTCCTGAGGTTCCGGCCGATGATTTGCTTGCACGATTTGGCAGCAAACAGTTCGACTATGCCGGACCGGCGAACAGGCGCCGCGCTCTCTTCGAGAATGCCCGATCGGCGTTTCTGATGGACGGCAGCGCTCGCGAAATCCGGAACTTGCGCCAAAAATCTGCTTCTTTGCAGGTGTTGCCACGAACCTCGTCTTGCGCGAAGGCGGTTCTGCAAGCTATTCGCATACGGCAATGGGTGAAGAACGCCTTGGTTTTCGTTCCCCTTATCACGTCGCATCAGATAGCGCAGCCGCAAGCTATCCTGCACGCGCTGGCGGCTTTTGTCTCATTCAGTTTTTGCGCTTCTGCGGTTTATATCATCAACGATCTGCTCGACCTCGACGCCGACAGGCAACACGCGCAAAAACGGAAGCGGCCTTTCGCAAGCGGCACCCTGTCCATTCGTACCGGACTCTGGCTCATACCAGTGCTGTTGACACTCAGCGCCGGTTTCGCGCTTTGGTTACCCTCAGGTGCTTACCTGCTTCTGGCAGGATATTTCGCTCTGACGCTTACTTATTCTTTTTATCTAAAACGCAAACCGCTCGTTGATGTCTTCGCGCTTTCGCTGCTGTATACGGTCCGCGTCCTGGCGGGTGGAACGGCAATTGGTGTGGCGTGCAGCCCCTGGCTGGTCAGTTTTTCGCTATTCATCTTTTTAAGCCTGGCCTTCAGCAAACGCTGTTCAGAGTTGTTCGCAATCCGAAACAAGAACGAGCAGGCCGCCGGCCGCGCGTATTTCGTGTGGGACCTAGTTGCGATGAACGTCTTTGGAATCGCTAGTGCCTACACGGCCGGTATTGTACTGGCCGAATACATTCATAGCGAAGAGGCCCGCTTGCTTTATCGGCACCCTTCATGGCTCTGGCTGCTGGTGCCCATGCTGCTGTATTGGATGAGCCGGGTGTGGCTGCTTGCAAACCGAGGGGCGCTTGAGGAAGACCCGATCGTATTTGCGACGAAGGATCGCGTTACGTATATGATCACAGCCCTGACGCTTTGCATTCTCGTGGTCAGCTCATTCGGCCCCGTGAGTCTGCCCGGTGTTAGCGAATGAAAATGACTTTAAACCGGGAGCGCCTGATACTGCTGGCGATATCCGCGCTTTTCCTGCTTGCGAACTTCGGGACGGCAACCCGCTATCCGGCAGTGTGGGTAGATGAAATTCAATTTGCAGATCCGGCAGTGAATCTGGCGCTACACGGCCGGTTCACATCAACGGCGTGGTTTGTACAAACCTCTGAGGAATTTTGGGCGGGCAACGCTCCGCTTTACAGCACATTGCTGGCAGGATGGCTTTCCGTGTTCGGCATTTCGGCACTCGTGGAAAGGTCGTTCAATTTCTTTCTAATGCTAGCGCTGGTCTGGCTGGTATGGGAATTGGTCAAGAGAAACGGATGGGTAGTCTCTCCTGGCTGGCGGCTGGCGCTCGCGGCTCTGCTGATGACTGCGCAGAGCCTGTCGTTTTCTTACAGAATGGGCCGCTACGACGTTGCCGGCATGATTCTGTTCGCGGCGGCGGCGCTCGCATGGTCGAGGCTGAACGGAGTTGCGGGCCTCCTGCTTTTGGGGTTTACTGCCATGCTGATGCCGATTGCCGGGTTGCAGCTTATTCCCGCGGCGACGCTCTACTGCGCGCTGCTGTTCTGTTTTCTCGGAAAGAAGTCAGTCCCGCGTATTTTCGCGGTGTTATGCGGGCTGGCGTTCGGCGGAGTTGTCCTTTACATAATCTATTCGAGCCATGGCGTCTGGAATGCTTTCCGGCTTTCCACCGCGGCCGTCGGCACGATCGGCCAAGGCACGGCCGCGAAACTACAGAGACTCCCTGCTATTTATCTCAGAGATAAGAGCTCTCTGTTCCTGACGATTGCCGCTCTGCTTGTTGCGGCAAAGACCACGCCACTGATAACGGTCTGGAGGCGAAATCTGTTGCTCTTCGCCATTGCCGCGGGAATTTTGATTCCCGCAGCGCTGCAGATCGTAGCTAAATTTCCGCTCTATTATTTTTGGATGGTTTTCATTCCCCTGGCAATCGCGCTTGCCAGCCACCTGTCTAACGTGAACCTGTCTCCGGCGTTTCGGAAAATGGTGTATTCACTTCTGGTGGCGGGAGCCTTGTTCGGGCTGCCGCTGCGCCTCGCTGCCATCGCCTTGAACTGGCATTCTTTCAGCCAGCAGCCAATTGACGCATTCGTGGCAAAGAACCTTTCACCTGCCGACGCCGTCGTGTCGGACTTCAAGGCGTACTACCCGGTGAAGTTGAATTGCAAGGAAATGTTGCCCCGACGTATGTCGGCATCATGCAACCGGAGGAACGCACCGGAGTAACAGCACTGCTGATGAGACCCGACGAGTTTCCGGGGATCGCCGGAACGATCGGCGGCAAGTGGGAAGATACAGGACTCTCGATGCCGGGCTCGAGGACCTCTACGAAGGCCCTTCTGCCGCTATTTAATCCCTTGAATTTGGGTCGTCAGTTCCTCCATTCCGGGGGGAGCGAAGATTTCCATATGGGTGTGCGCGGCCGCCACCTCTATTTCGATTTCCTTATCGTCGAGCTCACCTTCACGCAATCTTTTGCGGAATTTCTGCCGGGTGGTATTTTCCCCCTCCCCCACCTCCGTCTGCACGCCCATCTCTCGCGCGGCAGGCAGCAGGACGTCGAGGATGCGCTCTTCTGCATGATCTTCCGCGCGCGCCCGCATTTTATGCGTTTCCTGTTCACGGGATTGTTTGACGGCGGCTTCCACCAGATCACGGATAATCGAATCGACATCCCGCCCGACATATCCCACCTCGGTGAATTTCGTCGCCTCCACCTTAATGAAGGGTGCACCGGCCAGTTTTGCCAGACGTCGCGCGATTTCGGTCTTGCCAACGCCGGTCGGGCCGATCATTAAAATATTTTTTGGCGTAATCTCCTGCCGAAGGGGATCCATTACCTGCTGCCTGCGCCAGCGATTTCTCAGGGCAATAGCCACGGAGCGTTTGGCGCTGTCCTGGCCGATGATGTGTTTATCCAGTTCGTGGACGATTTCCTGCGGGGTCAGTTGTGACATGATTTCAGGCCGGTGATAAATGCGAGAAGGTACGAAGCTAAGGTTAACGAAGGTGAAGTATGCGATATGCGCGACTATGCTGCCCCGCAATCATTCGTCGAGAGGCATATATTTTTACCCCTGTAAATTCAGGTCATCTTCCACGGTTATATTCCTTGGTTACCGTTCAAGTTTTTCAGTTCAGTTTACTCGAGTACCTCGATTACGTGGTTCTGATTGGTATAAGTAAGATCGCCCGGGATGACCAGCGCCTTCTTGACGATTTCCACCGGCGTCATACTGGTGTTATCCAATAGGGCACGTGCGGCGGAGTGAGCGTAAGAACCGCCACTACCAATCGCAGCAATACCGAATTCGGGCTCGATCACGTCGCCCGATCCCGTTATGATGAGCGTAGTAGTCAGGTCGGCGACGACGAGCATCGCCTCCAGCCGCCGTAAAATTCGATCGGTGCGCCAGTCCCTCGCCAGCTCCACTGCCGAGCGCATCAGGTGCCCCTGATGCCTTTCAAGCTTACCTTCAAACCGCTCAAACAAGGTAAAAGCATCGGCGGTTCGCCGGCAAACCCTGCAAGTATCTTTTCATGGTAAAGCCTGCGTACCTTGCGCGCGCTCGCCTTGGCGACAATGGCGCCTAAAGTTACCTGGCCATCTCCCCCAAGCGCGACTTGGGCGCCTCGTCGAGCGGAAAGTATGGTTGTACCGCGATGTTCTAGCATGGAAATTGTCGCGTGATGATTGAGCGAAGATTATAACGCTGATCCGCAGAGAAAACGCAAGCTGTATGGTCCCTGAAGATCTACTTTTTTCCTTCTTCCTGGCACGTGGGTGGGCCGCATCGTAGATCTTCGACAAATGCTGGAAATCCAGATGGGTATAAACCTGGGTAGTGCTGATGCTGGCGTGCCCCAGCATCTCCTGCACAGCCCGTAAATCGCCGCTGGATTGTAACAGGTGCGAGGCAAACGAATGCCGTAGCACGTGAGGGTGAATATTGGCGCTGATTCCTTGACGCATCGCCTGGATTTTCAGCCGCTGATCGATTGATCGGCGGCTGATATTTTTGCCATACCGTGACATGAATAGTGCAGTTTCGCCGGGTTTGGCCAGCGCCTGGCGTTGCTTCATCCATTCGCGCAAGGCTTGCGTCGCCTTGCTGCCGACGGGCACGATGCGTGTTTTTCCGCCTTTGCCGGTAACTCGCACTGTACCGTCATCCAGACTCAAATCCTCGGGTTTCAGGCCAGCGAGCTCTCCCAGCCGTAACCCGGATGAATAGCACAGCTCGAACATGGCCTTGTCGCGCAATGCCATCAAATCGTCGGAGGCTGGAAACTCCAGCAGCTTCGCGGCCTCGTCGGGGGAGAGGGTGTGCGGCAGGGTTTTTGGCGATTTTGGCGCGCGTATCCGTCGCAGGGGTTGGACGCATAGCCGTGATCCCGCGTCAGGTACCTGTAAAAGCCCCGCCAGGCCGACAACATCCTGGCTAAACTCCTGCCGGAAAATCCTTCTCCATGTAGCTGAGCGGCAAACCGGCGGACGTGATGAATTTGCAATCGGTCGAGAGGCGTTTCTTGCGCAAGGTTCAACAAAGCGCGAATATCGCGAGCGTAACTTTCACAGGTAAGCGGTGACAAACGCCGTTCTTTAGCAAGATGGAAGAGATAGGCCGAGGCAAGTTCGGCCTGGTGATTACCCGATGTCATGTTGATGGCAATGCGCTTTTCTTATCCTTCAGCCCGTGTGAAACGTTTCAATGCGGCACTTACAAGTTCGCCCAGTTGCGCAAGGTAAATGGTTCCCATCTCCGGATAAAATCGCTGCGGATCCTCGCTGGCCATCACCAGCAGACCGATGGTTTGCTCTGCCGACAGGGACACCATCGCAAATGAGCGCAGGCGAACGGCATCTTCTCCGAACCAGTCCCTGATTTCATCCAATACGTGAGAACCGCAATAAGGGCGCGACAGGTTTTCAGCCAGGGCGCGGATATCAGCGCTGGTTGGCGCGAATTCCGGTAGCGTGGGTCCTTCGGCAGTTATGTTCCACAACCGCAGGGCCATATGAGGTATGGAAAAATCCTCGCGCAAATGAAAGTTCAACCCATGTAGAAAATCGCTAGATGAGTGAATGTGAGTAGCGCCACTGCCAGACGGTGCATTTTTTCGGTAATAGCGCCGTTTTCCTCGCCAAATCTGATCAACTCACCCAATTTATCCTGCAAGATGCGATTCTTGTCCCGAAGCGCGACGATCTGGCGTTCGCTGATGGGAATGGCTCCGCCGCCATGAGGATGCGGAATCTGAATCTCCGCCAGCATGTCGGCATATTCTTCAAAAAATTCAGGATGTGCGCGCAGGTATTGAGCGACTTCTTCCGGACTTGATTCCATATTTCTCCCTGTCTGAATTTATAAGTCGATCTCTCCATCGAACACGGTGACTGCGGGACCTGTCATCCAGACCGGCTGATTTTCGCCTTCCCATCGGATAAATAAATCGCCGCCGCGAAAACTGACTTCCACTGGTGACTCAAGCACGCCCCGTTGAATTCCCGCTACCACTGCGGCACAAGCGCCAGTGCCACAAGCTAGCGTTTCGCCAGCGCCGCGTTCATATACGCGCAGCCGGATATGATGGCGATCGATAACCTGCATATAGCCGGCGTTCACCCGCTGAGGAAAACGTGGATGACCCTCGATCATCACACCTTCGGTCAATACGGGCGCATCATCTATATCCGGCACCAGTTGCACGGCGTGGGGATTGCCCATCGACACGACGCTGATTTCCAGTTGTTTGCTGTCGATATCGAGTGGATAAGTCGGTGCGCGTTTTTCGGCGATGAAGGGAATTTCCCGGGGTTCAAATTTTGGCGCACCCATATTGACAGTGACTTCTCCATCGGCCTCCAGCCTTGGAATTATCAGGCCCCCCAGCGTCTCAACGCGGATTTCGCGCTTACTTGTCATTCCTCGATCATGCACGTAACGAACGAAACAGCGCGCGCCGTTGCCGCATTGTTCCACTTCACCCCCATCGGCATTGAATATACGATAGCGATAATCGGCATCGCCTTCGGCCGGTTCTATGAGAAGAACCTGATCACAACCAACGCCAAAATGACGATCAGCAAGCAGGCTGCAATTGTTCACAGACTGAGGGAATAGCGACTGACTGACTCCGTCAATGACAACGAAATCATTGCCGAGACCATGCATTTTGGTAAACTTAATTCTCATCGGTGACGCGCCGAACGCAATGTAACGCCCGTGTATATGGAAAGTTTCACACGGTCGGGCGTAAAGGGTAGCAGTGTCGGGGAGAGCGTCAATAAGCGAAGCGTACTGCGCCGCATGAGAAAGCCCTCGGTACTATTGCGATGCCCGATTTCTCCGTATGCCCTGGCGAACCACGCGCATCCGTGCCTGGCGTGCCTGGTGTACCTTTGCGGTATCCAATCCCGCCACGCCATCGTTATGCAAGTGCGCGAAGGTAGTTCAAATTCTGCAGCGAATAAACATGGGTTCATCTGTTATTGATCTTCTTAATACAAGAGTAATTTGGTATCCTACAAGGCCTTTTACGACTATAACGGCTGGACAACATGAGCGACTATCTTTTTACTTCCGAATCCGTGTCCGAAGGTCATCCCGACAAGGTGGCTGATCAGATTTCCGACTCTATCCTGGATGCAATCCTGACCCAGGATCCCAACGCACGGGTCGCCTGCGAGACTTTGTGCAGTACAGGCCTGATTGTTATGTCGGGTGAAATTACTACCGAGGCCAACGTCGACTATATGCAAGTTGCGCGCGCGGCCGTTAAACGTATTGGTTACGACAGCTCTGATATCGGTTTTGATTATCATACCTGTGCGGTATTGACCGCTTTCAACAAGCAATCTCGCCGATATTGCTCAGGGAGTCAACCGCACCAAAGAAGAGGAAATGGATCAGGGAGCGGGCGACCAGGGACTCATGTTTGGCTATGCCTGCGACGAGACCCCGCAATTGATGCCGATGCCGATTTACTATGCCCATCGCTTGATGGAGCGGCAAGCGGAACTGAGAAAAGATGGACGCCTGCCGTGGCTGCGTCCAGATGCCAAGTCGCAAGTGTCGGTGCGCTATGTGAACGGCAAACCGCAGCGAATCGAAACCGTGGTGATATCTACCCAGCATCAATCCGGATATTTCCCACGCGCAACTGAGCGAAGCGATAATCGAAGAAGTCATCAAGCCGGTGCTTCCGAAAAAAATGCTGAATGGCGAGAGCTCGTTACCTCATCAATCCTACCGGACGTTTTGTGGTAGGTGGACCGATGGGCGATTGCGGCTTGACAGGCCGCAAGATCATCGTGGACACCTATGGCGGTACGGCGCACCACGGTGGTGGCGCGTTCTCCGGTAAGGATCCTTCCAAGGTTGACCGTTCCGCAGCCTATGCAGGACGTTATGTCGCCAAGAACATCGTTGCCGCCGGTATCGCCAGCAGATGTGAAGTTCAGATAGCCTACGCCATTGGCGTCGCGCGTCCTGTCTCACTGATGGTGGAAACTTTCGGAACAGGAAAAATTTCCGACGCAAAAATCATCAAGCTGATCGAGCGTCATTTTGATTTGCGACCCCGTGCTATTATTCATACGCTTGACCTGCTGCGTCCGATATACGAGAAAACCGCCGCCTATGGCCATTTTGGGCGTGACGAGCCGGAATTCACCTGGGAAGCGATAGATAAAGCCGCGTTGCTGCGCGACGAAGCAGGAATCAAAACTGCGGTAGAGGCTCAGGCAATGACGAGTGCTTCAGGCTTAAATTTTCAGATTAGCTTCATCCCTTCGCCATGCCGAGGAGCGCTGCAACGGGCACAGTCCCGCGAGGCTCGGCAGGGAAGGATCGTAACAAACGGCGCTCGTTCATCTTTCAGGAGATAATTTCATGAACGCTGTGCTCAGCCCTGCATCCGCATCTGCTTCTACAAGTAGGGGCACTGAATTTACTGATTATAAAGTTGCCGATATGTCCCTCGCGGAATGGGGGCGCAAGGAAATTGCCATCGCCGAAACCGAGATGCCGGGTCTGATGGCGCTACGCGAAGAATACGCTGGTGCCAGGCCTCTGGAAGGCGCGCGTATTGCCGGATCTCTGCACATGACCATCCAGACGGCGGTATTGATCGAAACGCTGATCAAGCTGGGTGCGCAGGTGCGCTGGGCGTCATGCAATATTTTTTCCACGCAGGACCATGCAGCCGCGGCCATCGCGGCGGAACGCATACCCGTATTCGCCTACAAGGGCGAGTCGCTGGATGATTACTGGGAATATACCCACCGCATTTTCGAGTGGTCCGCTGATCAGGCATTGGAAGCGAGCAGTGCCCCCAATATGATCCTGGATGATGGAGGCGATGCGACGTTGCTCGTTATCCTTGGCAGCCGCGCGGAAAAAGACCCTTCAGTTATAGCCAACCCGACCAACGAGGAAGAACGTGCATTGTTCGCAGCGATCCGGAAACGGTTGAGCGTCAGCCCTGGTTGGTACTCCAGCAAGCGCGACGTTATTCGCGGCGTGACCGAGGAAACCACCACCGGTGTCCATCGCTTGTACGAGATGCAAAAAAAAGGCGAGTTGCCGTTTCCCGCATTCAACGTCAACGATTCGGTGACCAAGTCCAAGTTCGACAATCTTTACGGTTGCCGCGAGTCGCTGGTGGACGGTATCAAACGCGCCACCGACGTCATGATTGCCGGCAAAATTGCGCTGGTATGTGGATATGGCGACGTGGGCAAGGGATGCGCCCAATCCTTGCGGGGTCTGGGCGCTACGGTCTGGATAACCGAGATAGATCCGATATGCGCGCTGCAAGCGGCAATGGAGGGCTATCGGGTCGTATCCATGGACGAAGTTTGCGATCAGGCCGATATTTTCGTCACCGCCACGGGCAATCTGCGCGTTATTACCCATGACCATATGCTGAGAATGAAAGACCAGGCTATCGTGTGCAATATCGGCCATTTTGATTCCGAAATCGATATCGCATCGGTCGAGAAATACCAATGGGAAAATATAAAACCACAGGTGGATCACGTCATTTTCCCTACAGGTCGACGCATCATCGTGCTGGCGCAGGGACGACTCGTAAACCTCGGCTGTGCCACCGGTCATCCCTCGTTTGTCATGTCCAGTTCGTTTACCAATCAGGTGCTGGCGCAAATGGAGTTGTGGCAAAATGGCGCCAGCTATGAGAAAAACGTCTATGTGCTGCCGAAGTACCTGGACGAAAAAGTGGCGCGATTGCACATCAAGAAGCTGGGCGTCAAACTCACCGAATTGACCGAGGAGCAGGCAAACTACCTGAACCTGGACAAGAATGGGCCGTACAAGCCTGCAATGTATCGGTATTGATTTTCGGCTTTCAAGTGGTGGGAGGAGATAAAGGGAGTAGTTAACCTTTATCTCTTCTCGGCTGCGGCCTGGCTCAAATACCCAAAACAAAAATGTCATAAGCCGGGTATGAGTATCGTATCGGCCAAGGGCGCCGGAGTCCTGTTTCTATCCTCAGCGTGCTTGCATGCCGCTGGGCTATCCTGGATCCGTTTGCGCCCCGCTTCCTTAAGCACTATTCGATTGCCGAGGATGCGCCGATAGCCGATAGGCTTGCAAACCACCTTGCGTCACACTACCCTGTGAATCATCCAGGCGAGTAAAAATGGAATCGCAAAAGAAATTTGCCCCTACCTTCAGTTTCGAGTTTTTCCCACCGCAAACGCCGGAGGGAATTGAGAAGTTGCGTGCGACGCGCAGGCAACTGGCGCAACTCAACCCGAAATTCTTTTCCGTGACCTTCGGCGCGGGAGGATCCACCCGCGACCGGACCCTTGAGACGGTTCTGGAAATTCAGGCAGAGGGTCATGTAGCGGCGCCTCATCTTTCCTGTATTGGCGCGACCAGCGAAAACATCCGCGAGCATGTTGCAAAAATACCGCGCCGGCGGTATTCGCCATGTGGTCGCCCTGCGAGGGGACCTCCCGTCGGGCATGGCGCAAGGGGGAGAATTTCGTTATGCAAATGAACTGGTGGCGTTTATACGTGAGGAATTTGATGACGCGTTCCATATTGATGTTGCGTCCTATCCGGAATACCACCCGCAGTGCAGCTCGGCTCAGGAGGATTTGCAGAACTTCAAACGCAAAGTTGAAGCTGGGGCGGATTCCGTTATCACCCAGTATTTCTATAATGCGGATGCTTACTTCAGTTTCGTTGATGCCTGCGAAGCAATGGGTATCAGCGTCCCTATCGTGCCCGGCATCATGCCGATCAATAAATTTTCACAACTGGCAAGATTTTCGGATGCCTGCGGCGCGGAAATACCTCGCTGGATCAGAAGAAGACTGGAAGGCTACGGCGACGACAGCGCATCGATACGCGCATTCGGGCTCGATATCGTGACCGATTTATGCGACCGGTTGCTGAACGCCGGCGCGCCCGGGATTACACTTTTATACGTTGAACTCGGCGGGACCGACGACTACCATCTGGCAGCGGCTAGGGTTGTAATTCAGTTTTTTACCCTGTTTTCAGATCAGTCCTCTTTGATCAACGGGTGAAGCGCATTGCGCTGCAAGGGAATTCCCTTTTATGGATGCCGCTACCTGATAGAGTAACTCTTGCAGGATGGGTGAAGGCGACCAAGCCGCAACCCATCATTGAAAAATCGATGGGTTGCGCTTCGCTCCACCCATCCTGCCGCGGGGGATGGGATTCAGATTCAAACGTTGAATCAAGCCGCCTGGGCAGCGTTTTTACTTTCCAGAGGTAACGGATTAGCCGCATAAGCATAATGTGCCGCGGATTCTGCCGCGCCATGTTCAATTTTCTTGCCCATATCGGATAATACCGTTTCCAGCGCGCCCAGGCTCAGCATGATGTTTTCCATTCTGCTCGAATAACCCATCAGGCCGAAGCGCCAGATCTTGCCGGCGAAATCGCCAAGGCCGGCGCCAATTTCGAGACTATAGTCGGCGAGCAGCCTGCGGCGTACCTCTTTCTCATCAATGCCGTCCGGCACGCGCACGGAATTGAGCTGTGGCAGGCGCGATTTTTCCTCCACAAGATATTCCATGCCCAGCGTTTCAAACCCTGCCTTGAGTGCCTTGTGGTTGCGTTGATGGCGCGCCCAGGAATGTTCCAGCCCTTCCTCGTGCAGCATCACCAGCGATTCGTGCAGCGCATAAAGCGCGTTTGTGGGGGCGGTATGATGGTAAGTGCGGGCGCTCCCCCAATATCCGAGAAGCAAATTTAAATCCATAAACCAGCTTTGTACTTTTCCCTTGCGATTCTTGACCAGTTCCACCACGCGTTCCGAAAAACTGACAGGCGACAACCCCGGCGGGCATGAAAGACATTTCTGGCTGCCGGAATAAATTGCGTCGATCTTCCATTCGTCAACCTTGAGCGGTGAGCCACCCAGGGAGGTGACGGTATCAACGATGGTCAAGCAATTGTGGCGATGAGCAATCTCGCAAAGGGTTTTTGCATCTGACAGCGCGCCGGTGGATGTCTCGGCGTGGACAAAGGCGACGATCTTCGCGTCAGGGTTCTGCTTCAACGCGTCTTCCAGTTTGTGTGGATCGACCGGCGCTCCCCATTTATCTTCAACCACCACTGCCGTACCGCCGCAGCGTTGCACATTCTCGATCATGCGTCCGCCAAATACGCCGTTGCGGCACACAATCACTTTATCACCGGGGCTGACCATGTTCACAAAGCACATCTCCATCCCGACCGAACCCGGACCCGAAACCGGAAAAGTCAACAGATTTGCGGTTTGAAAGGCATAGCGCAACAGGCTTTTCAGCTCTTCCATCATGTCCGTGAATACTGGATCAAGATGCCCCAGGGTCGGGCGGGCCATGGCGGACAATACGCGCGGGTGGGTATCGGATGGCCCCGGCCCCATCAAAGTGCGTTGCGGTGGATAAAATGTACCGATCTTTTTGGCTGGGCCGAAGTGTATTGTCATAGCTGATCCTGAGTTGGGGTGAGCTGAATCATTGAGGAGGAAGGCCGATTTTATCAAGAGAACAAAGATTTTGCTATGAGATACGCCTTGAAGTTGCGCTTGTTTTCTTTACTGGCGAATACCGGCTTAAAGCGCATGATAAGCCCGCGTTCCCATCGATACGCTACCGCACCAGCAACATTGGCCTAATGGAGAGGCTTCGGGCGATCTTGTCGGCTGCCTGCCTGGCCACCACCTGATCGGGATAAGGTCCCGCATGGACTTTGAACAAGCCATCTTGCGAGACGATACCAAGTGCATCGATTGAGGGAAGCTCGCTGCGCATCCGTGCAAGAAAATTATCGGCATTATCATAGGCACTGAACGCGCCCAGTTGCAGATAGATGCCTCTTGCATCCGCGGTGGCGGGAGCAGCAGTGCTGCCCGATATGGATGTGCCTGATTCCATGGGTGAGTATGCAACTTCGAACAAGCCCGGTCCGGCCGCTCCCTCCTGTTGCCCTGCAGCAGCAGGCGCATCTGTCTTTTCGCCGGCAACGGCGGATGCCGGAACAGATGCGAGGGAACCTGCGGTAGCAAAGCTCGCGGGCTGTATTCGGGCAAAGGCAGGCGCTGACGCAACCTGCATGGCAGGACCGGAACCCGGCAGGATGGTTTCCACCTCGACCCAGGCGCTGCCGCCGCCCAGTACATCGAGCTTATAGGCGGCCGTGTAGGAAAGATCGATGAGGCGGTCGGAAAGGAAGGGTCCGCGATCGTTAACCCTTACCACTATGGATTTC
This sequence comes from uncultured beta proteobacterium, assembly GCA_963850515.1. Lineage (GTDB taxonomy): Bacteria > Pseudomonadota > Gammaproteobacteria > Burkholderiales > Nitrosomonadaceae > Nitrosospira. Next base: position 30,831 of record CAWKMH010000076.1, on the reverse strand, counting down.
CCGTTCCTGATGTTGGTGACGCGAACGTAGCTGGGCAATGGCAATGTTGTGTGCGCTGCCGTCATGCCATACATATCATAGACTTCACCGGAGGCAGTTCTTTGCCCATGATACCGTCGGCCGTACCATGAAGCGATTCCACGCTCCCTGTAAGATTCCAGAACAGTCATGGGCGCGTATGATTTCCCCAGCGCGACGTAAGGACGCATGTTGGCCTGCCGCAAGGGCTCGTCCCGGGGAACGGCATCGGGAATGGACGCAAGGTCAGCCGGTGGATTATCGCCGGGGCCATCGTCCAGATAATAGCCACCCCCCTTTTTCAGGCCAATGCCGAAGAGCGTCGATGTGCCGGTCTTGCCTCTCTTATCCTGTTTCAGGACAGTGCCGCAACCGCCAACGAAAGTAAGAATAAAGACCGCCATAATCCAGGTCGTCCATTGTCGAGGAGGGGACAATGGATTCGACAAGGATTTCGATCTCGAATCAATATTCCTCACGTCTTCACCAACTTGGGATGCGTCTGTATGCTCATCAAAATACCAAATCCCAGCAGCATTGTCACCATTGATGTACCGCCGTAGCTGATCAGAGGCAGCGGTACCCCCACCACAGGCAGGATACCGATGACCATGCCTATGTTGACAAAAATATAAGTGAAAAATGTCAGCGTGATCGAACCGGCGATAAGGCGCGTAAACTGGGTTGAGGCATTGGCAGCGATAATCATTCCGCGGCCGATAACCACCAGGTACAGCAGCAACAGCAGTGAGTTGCCGATAAGCCCGAATTCTTCGGAAAATACCGCAAAGATGAAATCGGTGCTTCTCTCGGGAAGGAAATCGAGATGGGTTTGGGTACCATGCTGCCAGCCCTTGCCGAGAATGCCTCCAGAGCCAATAGCAATGGTGGACTGAATGGTGTGATACCCTGCACCGAGCGCATCCTGTGTCGGATCAAGCAAGGTCATGACGCGTCTTCGCTGATAGTCATGCATCGTCGACCATAGTATTGGCAGGCTTCCTGCCCCAACGACGAACAATGCGCCCATGATGCGCCATGACAACCCTGTGAGGAACAGTACGTAGAAACCGCTCGATGCGATGAGCAGCGCAGTGCCCAAGTCCGGTTGGCGCACAATCATCAATACGGGAAGTATCAGCAGCAGCGTTGCAACCGCATAATCCCTCAGCCGCAAGGTGGCTTCATGTTTATCGAAATACCATGCCATCATCAGCGGCACGGCTATCTTCATCAACTCGGACGGCTGAATACGGGTAAAGCCGATGTTCAACCAGCGCCGGGCTCCATTGTTTATCTCACCGAACAGCGCCACCCCAAGCAGCAGGAGAATGCCAGCCACATATATCGGCAAGGCAATGCGCATGATATGTTGTAACGGAATGTTGGCGACCAGCCACATTATGCCCAGTGCGACCAGCATATTGACTGCCTGATTGGTGACGCGACCGAGGTTGGCGTCGGTTGCGCTATACAGCGTGAACAAGCCGGTCAGCATCAGCAGCAATATTCCGCTCAGCAGGAAGCTGTCCACATAACGTGTAAGGTAATGCCATACGCGCATGGGTTCAATCATGCTCGTCCTCTTCTTCATTCTGCTCGACAGCTTCTGCCGCCGCTTCGTTCGGCAGCTTGCCAAGGAGGTAGTAGTCCATGACCATCCTGGCGATCGGCGCAGCGGTAGACCCGCCATGGCCGCCGTTTTCCACCAATACCGATAGCGCTATTTTGGGGTTCTCGGCCGGGGCGTAAGTAATGAACAGCGCGTGGTCACGAAAACGTTCACGGACCTTGCTTTCTACGTATTTTTCCCCTTGCTTCATGCCAATTACTTGCGACGTACCGGTTTTACCCGCGAACACATAGGCGGCGTCGGCGCCGGCGAGTGCGGCGGTGCCACCGGGCCGGGTTACATCTACGAGCGCGTTTCGCACTGCCTGTAAATTATCGGGATTGAGGTTGAGCGTATATAAGGGCTCCTTGGCAATTTCCCGCACCACCTCCTTGTTGTTATTCAGGACCTGCTTCACAAGATGTGGACGAAACGCTGTACCATTCCCCGCCAGTATTGCGGTAGCAAAGGCCAGTTGTAGCGGAGTGGTCAGATTGTAGCCTTGGCCTATGCCCACTGAAATCGTGTCACCGGCATACCACTTCTGTTTGTGCCGCGCCATTTTCCATTCTTGTGAGGGCAACAAGCCGCTAACCTCTCCTTCGATATCGATGCCGGTTTTCTTCCCTAATCCAAACTGGCTGACGAAATTGAAGATGTTGTCAATGCCGAGGTCATTGGCAAGCCCGTAGTAATACGTGTCACACGACACAACCAGAGATTTGTGCAGGTCGACAACTCCGTGGCCCCCGGCTTTCCAATCACGAAAGCGGTGCGTGCTGCCGGGCAGGCTGAAATATCCGGAATCGTTGATAGCGTGCCGCGGCCAGCGTTTTTTCAACTCCAGACCGGCCAGAGCCATGAAGGGTTTGAATGTGGAGCCCGGCGGATAAAGCCCGCGCAACGCGCGGTTGTTTAGAGGCCTGTCGATGGAATTATTCAGTAAATCCCAATTTTCCGAATCAATGCCATCGACAAACAGATTGGGGTCGAATCCCGGTTTGCTGACGAACGCGAGCACCTCGCCGGTAGCAGGCTCAATCGCGACCAGCGCGCCGCGCCGATCTCCAAAAGCTTTCTCGGCGACCTCCTGCAATCTGGCATCGAGCGAAAGTGTCAGATCGTTGCCGGAGATCGCTGGAGTACGGGATATAACTCTTATTACCCGGCCGGCCGCATCAGTCTCCATTTCCTCGAATCCCGTGATGCCGTGCAGTTCCTTTTCGTAACTTTGCTCAATACCGATTTTACCCATGTGGTGGGAACCTCGATAATTGGCCAAGCCGTTGTTGGCTTCCAGTCGCTCAAGATCTTTGTCATTGATTCGGCCGATATAGCCGACGACATGAGACGCGCTTTCGCCCTTAGGGTATTGACGGAATAAACGGGCCTTGATTTCCACCCCGGGAAAGCGATAGCGGTTGGCTGCAAAACGAGCGACTTCCACATCCGATAAACGGGTACGGATGGGCAGGCTCTCAAATCTCTTGCTCTCTTCCATCAATTTTTTAAAACGCTTGCGGTCTCTCGCGGCTATTTCGACAACGGTAGCCAATTCGTTAATGAGAGCCTCAAGGTCTCCAATCTTGCTGGGCACGATTTCGAGCGTGTAAGCAGAGTAGTTATGCGCGAGCACCTCACCGTTACGATCGAAAATCAAGCCTCGGTTGGGCACGATAGGGGAGATGGATATCCGGTTGGCTTCCGCCAGGGTATGGTAATGCTCGCGCTGCGATACTTGGAGATAAGAGAAACGCGCAAACAGCAAAAGAAATAGCAGCAGCACGAATCCCGCGCTGAAGGCAAGCCGCAACTGGAAATTTTGCAACTCACGCGGATGGTTACGAAGCTCTACTGTACGGCTCATCGGGCATCGGATTCAAACCTGGGCTTCTGCGGCATTCTCAGCAATGAAGAGAAAAACGGCCACAGCAACGTGCCGGTAACGCTCGCGAGAAAGAAATTCCAACCGGGAAAATGGGACCCATCCAGCAGCCCTGTCAGAAGTATGATGAATTGTCCTAAAAGCAATATCAATCCTATCTGTGGAGCTTGCTTGAGCAATTCAAAATTGCTCAAGCGCCGATGGAACAGCAGTGCGACAAAAGCCATGATGCTATACGCCAGGGCATGCTGGCCAAAGGTGCTGGCATCACCGAAATCCATTAGCAGGCCCATTCCAAACGCGACGCTGATACCGACACGCTGCGGTTGGCTGATACACCAGTAAAGTATCGCCAGGGCGACGAAATCCGGCCATAACGCTAGCGCTATACCTTTTAACGGCATGAGATTCAGCAATAAGGTCACCATCAGGCTGATGATGATGAACGAACCCCTTACAGGCCGCAGAATTTCATGCTTGGGATGATCAGCGAACGCCACCTTTTTCTCGCTTTCTGCTCTCGGGCTTCAACTCGAACGCCTCCGCCGGAATTTCCGTAACGGGCGTCAGCGTGGACAATATCAGCAACTGGCGGTTATGACCTACTCCTGCAACAGGTGTGCAGGTAACACGGGCAAAGACATACGTAGGATTGCGTTCGATCTTTGAGACCACCGCGACGGGGAGGCCAGGTGGATAAACCCCATCTATTCCGGAAGTCACCAGGGAGTCTCCTTCCTGTATATCGGTGTTGACAGCCAGGTAACGCAATTCAAGCATCGCATCCTTTCCCGTGCCCGATATCACTGAACGAAGGCCATTGCGCACTACCTGCACCGGCACCGAATGATCCTTGTCAGTAATAAGCGTGACTTCGGATGCCCATGGATAGTCGCGGGTAATCTGCCCCACCACGCCAATATCATCCACCACCACCTGACCTGGCTGAACTCCGCTTTGGCTACCTTTATCAAGCATGACCTTACGGTTAAATGGATCGCGCGGTACGTGCAGGATTTCAGCCATCACCGCCTTGCTTTCAACCCGCTGCGTGGCTTCCAGGAGCTTGCGCAACTGTGCATTTTCAGCTTCCAGGGCGCCCAACTGCTGAAGTTGGCCCCGGTCGACAAGGTGCTGCTGCTTGAGATGAATATTCTCGTCGGCCAGATGCCCGCTAAAGAAAAACTCGCTTACTCCGTCATAGATCGTTCCCGGTACATTGGCTAGTTTCTGTAGGGGATAGACCACGGTAGAGAAGGCTTGGCGAATTTCGAGAAGATATTTAAACCGGGCGTCGGCAGCCATCAGCACTAATGACAGCATTACAAAAAAAACAAGCCGCGCCAGCAGACTGGGACCATGCCTGAAAAACCGCGGGTTCGTTTCCGTCATGTCTCTCGGGTTTCACGATGGACGAGTCAATGTACGCTCGGCCGGAACCCAACCGGACGTCCTCGAAAACCTGCTAGTCACTGGCAAAAACGCCGACCAACTGGTCCATATTTTCCAGAGCGACACCTGATCCACGCACAACACAGGTGAGTGGATCTTCAGCGATGATAACCGACAACCCTGTTTCTTCCATCAACAAGCGATCGATGTCTCTTAGCAATGCCCCGCCACCGGTCAGCACCATGCCTTTTTCAGCGATATCCGCACCCAGTTCAGGCAGCGTATGCTCAAGCGCCGATTTGACCGCGCTGACGATACTATTCAGCGGGTCCGTCAGTGCTTCGAGGATTTCGTTACTGGAAATAGTGAAGCTGCGCGGAATTCCTTCCGCCAGATTTCGTCCCTTGACTTCCATTTCCCGTACTTCCGAGCCCGGGAACGCGGACCCTATTTCCTTCTTGATCAGCTCGGCGGTGACTTCACCGATCAGCATGCCGTAATTGCGGCGAATGTAATTGATGATTGCCTCGTCGAATTTATCACCCCCGACGCGTACCGAATTTGAATAAACGATGCCGCCGAGCGAAATCACACCCACTTCGGTAGTGCCGCCGCCGATATCGACCACCATCGAGCCAGTCGCTTCCTCGACCGGCAAGTTGGCGCCGATCGCTGCCGCCATCGGTTCCTCGATCAGTTCGACCTTGCGTGCGCCGGCGCCATAGGCAGCTTCGCGAATGGCGCGACGCTCCACTTGGGTGGATCCATAAGGTACGCAGATTACAATGCGGGGATTGGCGGAAAACAGTCGCGGTGGATTTACCTTCTTGATGAAGTGCTTCAGCATCTGTTCGGTAACGGTGAAATCGGCGATCACGCCGTCCTTCATAGGACGGATCGCGGTGATATTACCGGGGGTCCGCCCCAGCATCTGCTTGGCCGCCAGCCCTACCTGCTGAATTACTTTTTTGCCGTTGGGCCCCCCATCCTGGCGTATCGCTACTACGGAAGGTTCATTTAATACAATACCCTGGCCGCGCACATAAATCAGCGTATTGGCGGTTCCCAGGTCTATCGCCATATCGGTCGAAAAATAACCCTTCAATACATTATTGTTTATAAAATTAAGCATGGTTTACGAAATCCGTTGCAGATGGCGATGATAAAGCGCGGAAAAGGATGCGTCACTCAGGCGGGCTATGATACTCTATTACCTATTTGAATATAAGGGATTTGGCGGTTAATGTCACTGTCTTTGGATGAGGTAAAGCGCATCGCCAACCTGGCGCGCATTGAAGTCGGCGAGGATGAGGCGAGTGCCGCGCTGGCTCAGTTATCGGGTATCTTCGACCTGATCCAGCAGATGCAGGCGGTGGATACATCGGCCATAAAACCTGTATCCCATGCACAGGATTTGATGCAACGGCTGCGCCCGGATATCGTGACGGAGGTCGATCAGCGCGAGTTGTTTCAATCCATAGCACCCCAGGTAGAGGCGGGTCTTTACCTCGTGCCAAAGGTTATCGAGTAAAGCCTGGCGCCGCCGCTGAACTCTCCTTCCACGTTGGCAACCTTTTGCAAGATTTGCTTCACCCCGCGAATAACATGTTGAACTCCAGTCTCAAGCAATTTTCCACGCTCCTTGCCGCGAAAAAAATCTCCAGCGCTGAATTGACCGGCGAATTCCTCAAGCGTTCCCAGGCGTTAAACCCAGGTTACAACGCTTTCATTACCATCAATGAAGAGACTAGCCTCAATCAGGCGCGTGCCGCGGACATGATTATCGCATCCGGCGGCGCCCGGCCGCTTACCGGTATTCCGATCGCCCAGAAGGATATTTTTTGTACCAAGGGGTGGCTCACCACTTGCGGATCGAAAATGTTGTCCAATTTTATTTCCCCTTACGATGCTGCTGTGGTTGAGCGTTTCAATGCGGCAGGGGCGGTGAATATCGGCAAAACCAACATGGATGAATTCGCCATGGGGTCCAGCAACGAAACCTCCTATTACGGACCGGTAAGGAATCCGTGGGATACCACGGCCGTGCCGGGTGGAAGTTCGGGCGGTTCGGCTTGTGCCGTTGCCGCACGTATGGCGCCTGCCGCAACTGGCACGGATACGGGCGGTTCAATTCGTCAGCCGGCTGCGCTATGCGGCATTTCCGGGATCAAGCCCACTTATGGGCTGGTTTCGCGCTACGGTATGGTTGCCTTTGCTTCCAGTCTCGACCAGGGCGGTCCGATGGCGAAATCAGCAGAAGACCTGGCGTTGATGCTGAATGTCATGGCCGGATTCGATACACGCGATTCGACCAGTTTGCAGCGTGAGGCGGAAGATTACGCGCGCGATCTGGAAAAGCCGCTCGCAGGGCTGCGTATCGGCCTGCCGAAAGAATATTTCGTGAAGGAAATAAACGATGACGTAGCGCGCGCGGTGGAAGCCGCTATCGCGGAATACCGCAAGCTTGGCGCAAAAACAGTGGAAGTATCGCTACCCAATACGAAGCTGTCGGTACCTGTTTACTATGTGCTGGCCCCAGCGGAAGCGTCGAGCAATCTATCCCGGTTTGATGGCGTGCGTTACGGCTATCGTGCTCCCAAGTATATCGACCTCAATGATATGTACCGGAAAAGCCGCGCGCAGGCTTTTGGCGCAGAGGTGAAGCGCCGCATTCTAATCGGAACTTACGTGCTGTCGCACGGATATTACGACGCATACTACATTCAGGCCCAGAAGCTGCGCCGTCTGATAGCACTGGATTTTGCCGAGGCATTCAAGCAGTGCGACATCATCATGGGGCCGACTTCGCCCACCGTTGCATTCGATCTCGGAGAGAAAAGCAGCGATCCGGTGCAGATGTACTTATCCGATGCCTACACCATTTCCGTCAACCTGGCCGGCTTGCCCGGCATGTCTATCCCGGTTGGCTTTGGCAATAAAAACCGGCCGGTGGGATTGCACATCGTTGGCAATTATTTTACGGAAGCACAAATGCTGAATGTGGCACATCAATACCAACGGGTAACCGACTGGCATATGCAGATGCCTGCCGGATCCCAAGAGTGAATTGAGCCTGTATTGAATTGTATCGGACTCGGCTTCATCTTCATGAGAATACGATGATTCCACCATTCCGGGCTTGATCCGGCATCCAGTTCAAAACCCGCTATGGCGTGCTTTCCAACCCTGGACGGCGAGTTCGGCTGGTATATCGTACCGATAATTGCCGGATCAATTTTTTTCTTAGCACGTCCGGATAAGTACTATTCCAAAAAAGGGATTCTCGCAATGCAATGGGAAATCGTTATCGGTCTTGAAGTCCATGCGCAGCTCTCGACCCAATCGAAAATATTTTCAGGCGCCTCGACCGCTTTCGGCGCGGCGCCCAATGCAGAAGCTTGCGCGGTCGACCTGGCGCTGCCGGGCGTGCTGCCCGTATTGAATCGCGGCGCGGTTGAGCGGGCAATCAAGCTTGGTCTGTCGGTTGGGGGAAAAATCAATTCGCCATCAATTTTTGCCCGAAAAAATTACTTTTATCCTGATCTCCCCAAAGGCTATCAGATCAGTCAATATGAATTGCCGGTCGTTGAAGGCGGTAACGTGACAATTCATGTGGGCGGAAACGGAGAAAACCGTACGTCTTGTCCGGGCACATCTGGAAGAAGACGCGGGCAAGTCATTGCATGAGGATTTTCACGGCATGACCGGCATCGATCTGAATCGTGCGGGCACGCCTCTGCTCGAGATCGTTTCCGAGCCGGATATGCGCAGTAGCGCCGAAGCGGTGGCCTATGCCAAAACATTGCATTCGCTGGTGCGCTGGATCGGCATCTGCGATGGCAATATGCAGGAGGGTTCCTTCCGTTGCGACGCCAACGTATCCGTGCGACCACAAGGATCGGACAGGCTTGGCACTCGCTGCGAAATAAAAAACCTCAACTCGTTCCGTTTTCTCGAGAAGGCTATCGATTACGAGGCCAGACGCCAGATAGCGCTCCTGGAAGACGGCGGCGCCATCCATCAGCAAACCCGCCTCTACGATCCTGCAAAGGATGAAACCCGTGCCATGCGAAGCAAGGAAGATGCGCAGGACTACCGTTATTTTCCCGATCCGGACTTGTTGCCGCTGGAAATCCCTGCAAGCTGGATCGCGGAAGTGAAGAGCGGGCTACCGGAACTGCCACAGCAAATGCGAATTCGCCTCGAGCGCGACTATGGGCTTTCTGCTTATGATGCGGCGGCCCTGACAGCCGATCGGGAAATTGCGGAGTACTTCGACGCGGTTGCAGATAAGCTTCCATCTGATCCAAAACTCTGCGCAAACTGGGTAATGGGCGAAATATCCAGTTATCTCAATAATGAAGGAAAGCTCTTTGATAACTGCCCGCTGTCTCCGGCACAACTCGTGCAACTTCTAACGCGTATCAAAGATGGCACTATCTCGGGAAAGATGGGGAAGGAAGTATTGAGACAAATGTGGATCCAGTCCGGTGAGCAAGCTGGAGGGTGGAAGCGCCATGATTCGGAACCGGTTGAGAAACCTTGTCGACGAGATCATCAAATCGCAGGGATTGAAGCAGATCTCGGATTCGGGCGAACTGGAAAAACTGATCGCCGACGTTATTGCTGCCAATTCGAAATCCGTTGAGGAATTCAAGGCTGGCAAGGAGAAAGCCTTTAATGCACTCGTCGGGCAAGTAATGAAGGCCGCCAAAGGCAAGGCGAACCCCGCGCAAGTGAACGAGATACTGCGAAAAAAGCTGACTTGATGATTCAGATATTGGGTGTTGCGCTACGCTTACCCGACCAGTAGTTCCTTTGCACTCCAAACTACATGAACGATAAATAAGGTGCGATGCGCTAATTGATGCCCTTATGGTTGAAGGGAAAGTGAAAGCATCCTTTGCAACCCAATAGTAGAGACCCGGATCTCCCGATTTAGCCATTAAGCGCTTTATGTCATCCTCTCAGCCTTCGCTTCTACCTACAATTAACGCTACGTCCCCCATCCACGGCGATGATCTGGCCGGTAATATAAGGTGCGTCCGCAATGAGGAAGGCCACCGTTCTGGCGATGTCGTCCGGCTCGCCGGTTCGTTTGAGCAGTGTCCTGCCGATGATGTGCTGGCGAGAGGCTTCATCCGCCCACTCACCCTCTTCAGGCCACAGAATGGGACCGGGAGAAACGCCATTTACCCGGACTTCGGGCGCAAGCTCCAGCGCGAGCGATCGGGTAAGCGAGGCCAGGCCGCCTTTGGCGGCGTTGTACACCACGTATCCTTTCAGCGGCCACTTCTCGTGGATATCGACGATATTGACGATGCAGCCATGCTGTTTCCTCGAGTTGCGGCGCCGCCGCCTGTGACAGAAACAGAGGTACCTTCAGATTGGTGCCGATCAGATCATTCCACATGTTCTCGGTGATTTCTCCGAGAGGAGTAGGGAAAAAGCTGGAAGCATTATTGACGAGCGCGTCGAGTTTTCCGAAATGCCTTATGGTCTCGTCGATCAGGTCGGGGAGTCGCCCGATATCCAGCAGGTCGGCCCGGGCCAGCGCCACTGAACCGGGCCGTGCCTGATTAAGTTCGGTCTGCAAGGCCCGTGCGTCTCTTTCCGACGCGCGGTAATGCACCAGCAGATTTGCGCCCTGCGCATGCAACCTGCGACAGGTAGCCGCACCCACGCGTCTGGCGCCCCCCGTGACGAGTATCACTTTCCCTTGCATCGCTATCTCCTCTACACTTACGAATCGATTCGATTTTATATTTATTGCTGTCCGTGGAATAATTAGAGAAGACGAAAGCCGCTGAATTCCCGCGACGCGAGAAAGACGATGTCCCTATTTGATAGACAGCCTTATATTACAGGGTAGCATAGAGCCAATGCAGCCACTACCGGCACTGCCTATACCGAGCGAAGCAGCCCTTCGGCACAGCCGTGCCTTGAAAGAACTCATCCATGCTGAACTTGCTGCCGCCGGCGGCTGGATTTCATTCGAACATTACATGAGGTTGGTCTTGTACGCGCCGGGCCTGGGTTATTACAGCGGCGGTGCAGCAAAATTCGGCGAATCGGGCGATTTTGTCACCGCCCCGGAAATTTCCTCATTATTCGGTAGAACCCTGGCGCGGCAGGCCGCGCAGGTTCTTGAACTCGTGGATGACCAGGCGCGATATTCTCGAATTCGGGGCGGGTACGGGCAAACTCGCGCTCGATTTACTGCTTGAACTGGAAAAACTCGGCAGCTTGCCCCGCCGGTATTTTATTCTTGAAGTCAGTGCAGAGCTACAGCAGCGACAAAGGGAATTATTTGAAAGATTCGCGCCGCATCTCGCGCCGCGAGTTGTCTGGCTGGAACATTTGCCTCCCGCATTCGATGGGCTGATACTTGCGAATGAGGTACTCGACGCCATGCCGGTACATCTGGTTGCCTGGCGCGGAACCGATCTGTTCGAGCGTGGCGTGATGATAAAAGGGGACGATTTCGCTTGGAGCGATCGCCTCTTGCAGAGGGAGCCCTTTTTGAGACTGCTCGTGAATTGAATCCTCAGGCTGATGCTGCGGGTGGCGATGTCAGCCGTGGTCTTGGCGACGATATTGGTGAGTACGTGAGCGAGATCAATCTTTCCGCGCGCCATTTCATGCGTAGTCTCGCCGCTGTTTTGCAGAGGGGCGCAATCATGTTGATCGACTACGGTTTCGGGCGTAATGAGTATTATCATCCCCAGCGTAGCCAGCGGTACATTGATGTGCCATTATCGCCATCTTGCCCACGACGATCCTTTTTATCTGCCGGGTTTGCAGGACATTACCAGCCATGTTGATTTCAGTTCTGTCGCAGCGCCGCTATCGATTCGGGGCTGGAATTGCGAGGTTATACAACCCAGGCATATTTTCTCATCAACTGCGGGGTAACTGAGATTCTGGCGCAAACCCGAGTGGAGAACACCAAGGACTATCTGCCGCTGGCGAACCAGTTGCAAAAGCTGGTGAGCCCGGCGGAAATGGGTGAACTGTTTAAAGTTATCGCATTTGGCAAGAATATCCACCAGCCACTGATCGGATTCAGCAGCGGGGATAAAAGCCGTATGTTGAGCGCATGCGCGCTGGCGCGGAACGCTGCGATTGCGAACAACAGCGGTTACCTTGTCCGCAAGCCAAGTGCACTATTTGAAGTACAAAAGCAGCCTCCAGGTTTTTCTCCTTGCATGCTATGATTAACTCAACTGATAAAGAATTTTGAACATTCGAAACTCGAATAGGAGAATATGTAGTGACGACCGTAAGGCAATTACTGCAGGGCAAGGGATTCGAATGTGCAAGCATCGAGCCGGACAAATCCGTATACGACGCGATGCAATTGATGGCTGCACGAAACATCGGTGCATTGCTGGTGCTACAGGATGGAAAACTGGCCGGTATCTTCACTGAAAGAGATTATTCGCGCAAGGCATACCTCTGGATAGATCTGCGAAAGATATCCCGGTTAGCGAAATCATGACTTCGCAAGTGGCATATGTAACCCCCGATTATTCCGCTGAAGATTGCATGGCATTGGTTACTTCGATACGGGTACGGCACTTGCCCGTGCTTGAAAATAACGCAGTGGTCGGCATTATTTCCATCGGCGATCTGGTCAAGGACGCCATTTCGGGACGCGAGTTCGTCATTCATCAGCTCGAACGTTACATATACGGGATTACCGGACCAGATTAATAGTGTCAACGGTACGTCAATGAGATGGTACCTCGCCCGCCAGTGACCATATTCCCAGCAGCAAAAACGACGCAGCCGCGATCCATCGCATCATTGTCATATTGATGCGATCCGCAAGTACCTTGCCCATCCAGACGGCCGGTGCGTTAGCAAGCATCATGCCAAGCGTGGTTCCCAATACAACCGCTGTCAGCGCATCATAGCGGGCGGCCAATGCCACTGTCGCAAGTTGTGTCTTGTCTCCCATCTCCGCCAGAAAGAAAGCAATTAGCGTGGTAACAAATGCCCCGGCACTAAAAAAGCGCAGGTTCCCCTCGAGCGCATCTGGCTTGAGCGCCCAAAGACCGCATCCGATGAACGACAGCCCGACGATCCAGTTGAGAAATTGAGGAGAGATCAGGCTTGCCAGCCATGCGCCTACCGACGCCGCAAGCGCATGATTGAGTAGCGTGGCCACGAAGATACCGGCCATTATCGGATAGGGCTGCCGTAGCTTGGCTGCAAGTACAAATGAAAGAAGCTGAGTCTTGTCGCCGATTTCAGCCAGCGCTACCAGCAGGGTGGAGGTAAAAAATGCTTCCAAGATGGAGGGTCGGTGTATCAAAAAATGGAGGTCCGGAAATTGTAGCGTGGTTTTGTTGTCCTAAACCACGTGCTCTCTCCAGTTCCAGTAATTGATGCCTGATAAGCATCGGCCCCTCCCGAAACCGAACAAATTACCGGTCATGATACTCTTTCCGGCGGGTGCTTCCAGCGGCGGAAAATCCGGCGCCGCTTATCCTTCGCATGTGTCAGAGGCAAGACTCTTCGAATGCAAGCAGCGCCAGCAAAAACATGAAAAATATATCCAAAGCCTTTTTTGAGCCGATATGATCATGAAACCCACTGATCTTCCGCCCGATTTTTCTCTTGATTCGCTGATCGCCGAAGCCAACCGTTGTGTTGCGTGCGGTCTGTGTCTGCCGCATTGCCCCACCTATCGCGTAACACAATCGGAAGCCGATTCGCCTCGCGGGCGCATCGCTCTGATGAGCGGGGTTGCCGGCGGGCGTATTCCGATGAACGAGCGCTTTGCGCTGCACATTGACCGGTGCCTGACCTGCCGCGCCTGCGAGTCGGTATGCCCCAACCATGTGCGCTTTGGACAACTGATAGACGGGACCCGTGCGATGATGGCATCCTCATCCAATACCGCTGGGAGGAAGTACGCAGGCCCCAAAATCCTGGTTTCGCCGATGGGTGGAGCGTGAAATAATCGGCAAACCCGCGCGTATTGATGCGTTGCGCCCTCTCTTACGTTTTTATCAGCGAAGCGGTATGCAGAAGCTGTTGCGTAAGTCCGGTTTATTTGGAAAAACGAAGCTGATTTTGCTGGAAGCCCAGTTGCCGCGCATCGACAAACCTTACTCTTTGCCCGGTGAGCAAATTTCGCGGGGTCATGGCAAGCAGTTTATCCCGCTACTGGACAGCCACGCGGAGAAGTCGGCCTGTTCCTCGGTTGTGTGGCACGACTGACGGATATTGCAACGCTCAACGCGACAATAGTCGTCCTCAACCATTTGGGTTATACGGTGCATGTGCCGCCCGCGCAGACCTGCTGTGGCGCCTTGCATCAGCATAGCGGTGACAGGCAAACGGCGGCGCAACTTGCGCACCAGAATATCAGTGCTTTTGATGGCGCTGAATCTGGAGGCGATTATCAGCACGGCGTCGGGTTGCGGCGTGCAGTTGACGGAGTATCCCACTTTGTCCCCGTCGCCACGCTCAAAAGAGTCTGCGCCAGAATTGGAAGCCGGGAACGGATGCGGCGGGGGCACGCCAGCGAGCAAGCGATTTTCAGCCAAAGTCATGGACATCAGTGCATTTCTGGCAGTGGCTGAAGGATGGGACGAGATAAAGCTGGCGCCATTGACCGCATAAAATCTCGGTGCACGAACCCTGTAGTTTGCGCAATGTTTTGCGCGGTTCCGCCTCTTCCTATGCGCTGCTCGCGCGCATTCCTGGCGCGCAGATTGCTCCGCTGGCCGGAAACGATCAATGCTGTGGCGCCGCCGGGACATATTTTCTCGACCAGCCAGAGATGGCAAAGGTGCTGCTGCATGATAAAATCACCGCAGTAAATTGCAAGCGGCGCACGTTATCTCGCCACATCAAATGTGGGTTGTGCCATGCATCTTGCAAGCGCGTTGCGCGAAGCCGGATCAGAGATTGAAGTGTTGCATCCGGTTACACTCATAGCGCGGCAGATGAGTATGCCTCTCAATTTAATTTATGTATCGTTTGCTTAGGACTTCATGCCGAATCTGGATAAATTCATTATCGGTTTCGATCACGCACTGCGCACGCTGTTGACGCCGGCACAAACACTGCGGCCCGTTCCGGGAACTGAACTGCCGGAAGTCGAATTGAGCGATTCAGAGAAAAGCGAATCCACCGCACTGATGCGCATCAATCATACCGGCGAAATTTGCGCGCAAGCGCTATATCAGGGACAGGCGCTGACTGCGCGTGACGCAGAGGTGCAGCATACCCTGGCGCAGGCGGCGCGTGAGGAAACCGAACATCTTGCCTGGACCGAGCGGCGCATCGCGGAATTGAGCGGGCGCAAGAGCCTGTTGAATCCCTTATGGTATGGCGGATCACTCGCCATGGGCGCGTTGGCGGGCACGCTCGGCGATAAATGGAACCTGGGGTTTCTTGCGGAAACCGAACGCCAGGTGAAATCCCATCTGGCTGGACATTTAAAACGCTTGCCGCATCACGATGGGAAAAGCCGCGCCATCGTCGCACAAATGCAAATTGATGAAGCGGGTCACGCTACAGCCGCCATGTCTCAGGGCGGTGTGGATTTGCCCATGCCCGTGAAGCTGATGATGAAGCTGGGATCTAAAGTGATGACGAAAACTGCATATTGGGTTTGAACCGAAGGTTTTGAACCTGCGTCCCGCAGTTGACCGCTCATTTTTTAGCTCATTTATCAGCTCATTTACAACGCCAACACCCCAAAGAATTTTGGCGCTCCATGAACCTCACCTTTTTTGTGAGGCCCACTCTACCCCTTCCGACCGCCCTTCCAACCTGCGGTATTCAGGGTTAACAAGTTTCTTCAGCCTTCCACGATTTCAAAGTCGTGTGTCAATTCCGCTGTTTTTCCCAGCATTATCGAGGCCGAGCAGTATTTTTCTGCGGAAAGGATGATCGCCCGCTCTACTTGCTGGGGATTCAGCTTTTTTCCGGTCAGGATAAAATGGAAATGAATGTGGGTGAATACTTTGGGTTCTTGCGGAGCCCGTTCCGCCTCGATTTCCACCACGCAATCGCTGATATCCTGACGGCTCTTTTTTAGAATCAGCACCACGTCGAAAGCTGCACAACCCCCGGTTCCCATCAACACCATTTCCATTGGACGCGGCCCCAGATTTTTGCCGCCCGCTTCCGGTGGCCCATCCATCAGTACACTTGGCCGCTGCCGGATTCACCCAGAAAACTCATTCCATCCTTCCATTTGATACGCGTTTTCATGCTGATTCCTTCCCGAAGAATTCGAGTCATTATTTTAATCCCGTTCTAGGCTATAAGAGCTCCCATGCGAAGCCAGCCAGCGGAAATGCTCGCTGATGGGATCGGTTGGCTTTGTCCAAGACAAGGTGGAGATTTCGAAGACGATTGGGAACCGAGCTCAACCAATACCATATCATGCCTATGACTTCATGGAAGAACAAGCTGCTTTTTTGCAGCGCGCCAGCCGTGGGAATGAATGCGAATAGATCCGTTTTATATCGCGTAGTGTATGCGGTCGCAGCAGGAATAACCTTGAATCCGGCCTGTTCGAACTCCCTGGCCGCTCTCGGCATATGCCAGGCGTGAGTGACCAGCGCGATCTGGCTGATCCCGTCCCTTTTGAGTATCGCAAAGCTCTTGTAGGCATTTTCACGGGTGTTTCCGAAGCCTCTTCTATCCATCTAACCGGAACCCGGAACTCCTTTTCGAGCACCGTCTTTCATTTGTGCCGCTTCAGAAGAGTTGCTGCCGAGCGGGGCGCCACCCGTCGTCAATATAGGTTTGCGCGTGAGCCGATGCAGTCCTCGCGGCATAACGGATGCGCTCCAGGCTGTAGCCGGTCCGACCGTATTACCGTCATATTCCGGCGCGTTGAAGTATGTGCCCGCCACCCAGTACGACGATGGCTTGTACATCATTATCGAAGGGGTTGCGGCGGGAAGTGTCTCCAGTTTTTGCAGCGCGGTTTCGGCGACAAACGGAGTGGACAGCAAATAAAGCAAAGCCAGCGCGGACACCACCAGAATCTTGCCCTTCTCGGGCGGCGCTTGAGAAGCAAGATCCCTATCGCACCTAACAGAATAAGATTTAACGGGGGATGCAGGAATGCGCTTACCAGGTTAGTCGCAACCAGCCCATGATTAATTCGTAAACAAGCACGCGATATCCCATATTTATTTGGCATAAATATGCGAGACATGACATCATTATCTTTCACTATACTTCTCTGCGATGGAGAAATAAAAAAGCCGACGCATCAACGCGTCGGCTTTTTTCATGAGCAAAATCCGGCTTATTTGAGCGATAGAATAAACGTCACCAGAGTTTTGACATCGGCATCACTGACGTTGGAATTCGGTGGCATCGGAATCGGCCCCCATACTCCCTGTGCTTCCTTTCTGCATTTTTTCTGCCAGACTTGTTGAGCACCTGGGTCATCCTTATACTTGGCGGCGATATCCTTTAACGCGGGTCCGACCAATTTTTTGTCCACCGTGTGACAGTTCAGGCAACCACTGCTTTTTGCCAAGTCCGCGTTCGCTTGCGCGGTACCTACCATCAACAGGGCTGATGCCGCAACCACTCCCATCCAGACAGCTTTCATACTCTCGCTCCTTTATCCGTTAATTAATTTTAGAAAGGCGGACCTATCTTACCTCGAATTTCGCAGATGCTCAGCAATTCCTGCAAGTCAGTGATCTCCGGTAAGCATTTAACGCCGTGACAGACCCAGGCGTTGACAGCGTTATCTTGTTGCTGCCGGTTTATTCAGACTCGGCGGTAGCCCGACAAGTTCCAAAGGCAACGCAAATACAAGGGTGTAGGGGGAAATGCACCGCAACGCATTTTTCCATTCTGCCAGCGCATCCGTCTGACCGCGCAGAATGACGATTTGTGGCGGCGAAAGTGATTGCTCCAGTGCCACCAGTAAACTGCAACAGGAGCTCGGCATAGCGGGATAATGGCAGGATAGAACAACCCCAAAGCATCGCTCCGCCGCCTGCAAATAGCGAAATTCACCGAGCAGATGCCCCAATCGCTGCAGAGCATATGCTGCCACGCCATTGCCTGAAGGCGTGGCGTTGTCATGAGCAGGCTTGGGACGATGTATCAGTTTTTCGTGATCATGGCTGGTAAAGAAAAAACCGCCCGCCTGCTTGTCCTCGAATTGCTCCAGCAACACATCTGCCAGCGCAACGGCAAAATCCAGGTCAGTTTGGCGAAACTCAGCCTGCATCAGTTCCAGTAACCCATCCAGCAAAAACGCATAATCGTCGAGATAGGCATTGAGATGCGCCTTGCCATCCTTATAGGTTGCCAAGCAGGCGGTTGTTTTTCCATAGCGTGGAGCGAATGAAATCCACCGCACAGGTGGCCGATTGCACCCAATCGTCCGCGCTCGAATACGCGGCCGCAGCGCGCCATTCCCTTGATCATCAGCCCGTTCCAGCTGGTAAGAATTTTTTCGTCACGGCCGGGATGCACGCGCAATTCCCGTTTGCGGAAAAGTTTTCTCCGCGCCGATGCAAGCCTTTGTTGCGCTTCCTCCCAGGTAATGCCGGCAGTCACGGCCAACTGCCGCAAGCGGCTGGGCGATTTCCAGATTCCAGTGTTTGTGCTCGAAGTTGGGGTTATCCAAAAGGCCGTAATGGGGTGCGACCACGGCATATTCTTCCGGCGACAGATTTGCGCCACCTGATCGCGATCCCATACGTAGAACTTGCCTTCCTCGTTTTCGGAATCGGCATCCAATGTCGAGTAGTAGCCGCGCTCCTATGATTCTCCATCGGTTCCGTCTTCTCCCTTGCGCCTGCATTTCTCGCATTACCCATTCGGCTGTTTCCTCCACCACCTGTTCAAACAGCGGATCTTCGGGTGGCAAGCCAGGCGTCGGCATAGAGCCGCAGTAATGGTCCGTTGTCATAAAGCATTTTTTCGAAATGCGGAATGTGCCAGTACTGATCCGTGCTGTAGCGGCAGAAACCGCCGCCCAACTGGTCGTAGATGCCGCCTTCCGCCATCTTTTGCAGCGTGTAGCGTCGCCATGCGCAATCGCTTCGCCATTCCCTGCGGCAAAGTAGCGGCGCAAACAAAACTCCAGTTCCGTGGGGTGGAGGAATTTTGGCGCGTCGCCAAAACCGCCATTGACTGAATCGAATCGGTTTTTCAACTCCGCCAGCGCCTGGTCAAGCGGCTGCTCCGAAAATACCGGCGCTGTCCAGGCGTTTTGACGGCAGCATGTTGGCAAGTGACTTCAGCAGCGATTCGCCCTGCCGCTCGATCTCCTCGCCTCGAACATGATATGTCTCTGCCACGCGCGGCAATAAATCGAGAAATCCCGGCAGACCATGCCGTGGTGTTTTAGGAAAATATGTGCCGCCGAAGAATGGCTTTTGATCCGGCGTCAGAAACAGTGTCAGCGGCCATCCGCCGTTACGCCGGGTCAGCATGTAAAGGGCCATCTGATAAATCTGGTCGATATCGGGACGTTCTTCGCGATCCACCTTGATATTCACGAAATGCTGGTTCATCACTGCGGCAACCGCAGCGTCTTCGAAACATTCATGCGCCATGACGTGGCACCAGTGACAGGCCGAATAGCCGATTGAAAGCAGTATCGGCCTATTTTGCGCACGAGCGAGTGCCAGCGCTTCCTCTCCCCAGGGATACCAGTCCACCGGGTTGTTTACATGTTGAAGCAGATAAGGACTGGTTTCACCGGAGAGATGGTTGGGCATGATAATTGGACCACGCGGAGAAGCTTGCGATTAATCCGTTATTGCCCCCCGGCTGGCGCTCGAAACCGATTTCGCATATTTTGCAAGGACGCCTCGCGTATAACGCGGATGCGGCGGCTTCCATTCGGCGCGGCGTCGTGACAGCTCTTCTCCGGAGACGTTGAGTTGCAGCAGCCGCTGTTCGGCGTCGATGGTAATGGAATCGCCTTCATGCACCAGCGCGATAGTGCCGCCTACGAAAGCTTCGGGTGCCACGTGGCCCACCACCATCCCGTAGGTTCCCCCGGAAAAGCGGCCATCGGTGATGAGTCCGACCGAATCTCCCAGACCTTCTCCAATAAGGGCGGAGGTAGGGGAAAGCATTTCGCGCATTCCAGGACCTCCCTTGGGGCCTTCGTAGCGTATCACGACGACGTCGCCGGGCTGGATTTGCCGTGCAAGAATGGCCGCCATACAGGTTTCTTCGGATTCGAATACCCGTGCCGGGCCGGTAATTCTTGGTGTTTTCACCCCGGTGATTTTGGCTACACAGCCCTCAGTGGCAAGATTACCCTTGAGTATGGCGAGGTGGCCCTGCGCATACATGGGATTTTCCCATTGCCGGATGACATCCTGATCCTTGCGCGGCGTCGACGGGATATCCTTTAATACTTCCGCCACGGTCTCACCACTTATGGTTACGCAATCGCCATGCAACAGGCCGTGTTCAAGCAACATTTTCATTACTTGGGGAACACCTCCCGCTTTATGCAGATCGGTGGCGACATACCGCCCCGAGGGCTTCAGATCGCACAGCACCGGCACCTTGCCGCGCATGCGTTCAAAATCGTCGATGGTCAGCGTCACTTCCGCCGCATGGGCAATGGCCAGAAAATGCAGGACGGCATTGGTCGAGCCACCCACCGCCATGATCACGGCGATGGCATTTTCGATCGATTTTCTCGTGATGATGTCGCGCGGGCGGATCTGCTTCCTGATGGCATCCACCAGGACTTCCGCAGAGCGGGCGGCACTCACGTACTTCTCGTCATCCTCCGCCGCCATGGTGGAAGAGTAAGGCAGGCTCATTCCCATTGCTTCGAAGGCCGACGACATGGTATTGGCGGTAAACATGCCGCCGCAAGAACCGGCGCCGGGGCAGGCGCGGCGCTCCACTTCGAGCAATTCCTTCTCGTCTATCTTGTGCGCCGTATACTGTCCGACAGCTTCGAAAGCGCTCACAATGGTGAGATCCCTGCCGTTGTAATGGCCGGGCTTGATGGTCCCGCCGTACACGAAAATGGCGGGAACGTTCATTCGCGCCATTGCAATCATTGCACCCGGCATGTTCTTGTCGCAACCCCCGATCGCAATACTCCGTCCATGCTTTCCGCCTGCACCGCTGTCTCGATCGAGTCCGCAATCACTTCGCGCGACACCAGCGAGTACTTCATTCCTTCCGTGCCCATGGAGATGCCATCGGATACGGTGATCGTGCCGAACATTTGCGGCATCGCCCCCGCTTCTTTCAATGCACGCTCGGCATTAAGGGCTAGCTCATTCAGTCCCTTGTTGCAGGGGGTAATGGTGGAAAAACCGTTAGCCACGCCGACGATAGGTTTGTCGAAATCCTTATCGCCGAAGCCGACCGCCCGCAGCATGGCGCGGTTGGGGGAACGCTGCGCCCCCTGGGTTATCGCGCGGCTGCGTTGATTGTCTGGCATAAATACTCCTTGAGAATATTGATAAACTTTGAAAAGCCCCTGAGTCGCGGGAGAGCATTAAGGAAGTGATTTAACCTTGATCGGTGATATAACCCGGATGTTTCATAAATTGACGCGCGCCCTTGCTGGTCTTTTGTTTCGTATGAAAATTTCGTTCAGTCGGGCGTATGAATAACTACGCCACTCTTTCACAAAATCTCCCTACAAAACAAAATCCTCGCAATCATCACGCGAATTTATGAAACATCCGGGATAAAAAGAAGCGTGTTCTTTTTATATGTCCTCTGCGGTTAATAGCTATTGGCCGTATGTATAATTATTGCCCGGAGAGAAACCGCGTTTCGTGATCCTGGCTTAGCCCGGATCCATGCAGCCAGCGAATAAATTTTATATGGTACGCTTTGGATGCCGGCCTTCGCCGCTATCGCGGCTGAAGCGGCTATATTGCCCGCTCGCCGAATCAACAGTTATTTTACCTCAAAAAAGCGGAAACCCATGCTCGTTCACCCGCAGTTCGACCCCATCGCCATCCATCTCGGGCCGCTTGCCATTCGATGGTATGGACTTATGTATCTCATCGGATTCGCGTCGTTCATTCTGCTGGGGCGCTATCGCATCAAGCATAACCCTCAAGGCGTATTCACACGCGCCATGCTCGACGACATGCTGTTTTACGGTGTGTTGGGCGTGATATTGGGCGGCCGCCTGGGTCACGTATTATTTTACCAGTTCGGCTATTATCTACAGCATCCGCTGGAGATCCTTGCGGTTTGGCAGGGCGGAATGTCCTTTCACGGCGGCTTTCTCGGCGTAATATCCGCAATGGCGCTGCTGGCCCGAAAATATAAATTGCCGTGGCTGGCCGTAACGGATTTCATTGCGCCGCTGGTACCGCTGGGTCTGGGCGCCGGCCGGATCGGTAATTTCATAAACGCCGAGTTGTGGGGGCGCCCGACCGATGTCGCCTGGGGCATGATTTTCCCTAACGTGGACAGCCTCCCGCGTCATCCTTCGCAACTCTACGAGTTTGCATTGGAGGGGCTGGCTTTTTTTGCGCTGGTATGGATTTATTCGGCGAAACCGAGGCCGGTCGCAGCCGTGTCCGGCATGTTTCTTATCGGTTATGGCGTATTTCGTTCGGCCGCCGAATTTTTCCGCGAACCGGAGGATGGCTTCATGGGGGTAATGACGCTCGGTATCAGCATGGGTCAATGGCTATCGCTGCCGATGGTTGTCGCGGGAATAATCATGATTATTTGGGCCTATCGCACTCAGCCATCCTGCCGCAGAGGCCTGCGCGGTCCGATAAACCGGCCAAGCCTGTTACGGCAGGGAAGCGGAATCGAAGCTAGGAAAAAAATTTCTCATGTCCTTGCGCCATTCCTACACGATTATCGCCCCGCTTTACGACGCTTTTCTGGCGGCTGCAGGCACGGGCCTGCGTGCAGCAAGCCTTGCACAACTACCGCAACAGCCCCGGCAAGGTGGCCTCAACATCCTGATCAGCGGTATTGGAACGGGCCTCGACTTGCCCTATCTTCCCCCGGGCCATACTTATACCGGTCTGGATCTTACCGCCGCCATGCTGGAACGCGCCAAACCCCGGATCGGCAACCTGCATTTGAATCTCGTTCGTGGCGACAGCATGGCTCTTCCGTTTGCCGGCGCTTCCTTCGACTATGTGGTGTTGCATCTCATTCTGGCGATCGTTCCCGATGCGCGTTCCTGTTTGAGAGAGACCGCGCGCGTGCTGAAGCCGGGCGGCCACGTGCTGATACTCGACAAATTTCTCAAGCCGGGCGAGACCGCGTGGTTGAGAAGAGCGCTGAATCTGCTGTCGCAGCATATTGTTACACGGCTCGATGTTATATTTGAAGAGGTGCTGGAAGGCGTTCCGGAATAACGGGCATTGAATCACTCCGCCGCCCGCCGCGCGGCGACGATCTGGTCGGCGGTACGCGCCGGTGAGTTCGGCCATGTGGTCGAACTTGAAGGTGAAGCGTGCCGACGCCGGCGGTCGCCGAACGCACCTCGATGATGAGATCGCCGATCTCGGCTTCCGGCATCTTGGCGCGCACCACGTCCCAGCCTTCCCAGCCCTCGCGCGTGTCGAAGCCGAGGATCTGCCCGCGCCGGCCGGACAGGATGGCGTTCATCTTCGCGGTGGCCTCGGTCGGGCAGACGATCTCGACCAGATGGATCGGCTCGAGCAGCACCGGCTGGCACTGCGGCAGGCCTTCGACGATGCCGATGCGGCCGGCGGTGCGGAACGCCATGTCGGAGGAATCGACGGTGTGATAGGAGCCGTCGATCAGCGCCACCGCCACGTCGACCACCTGGAAAG
This sequence comes from uncultured beta proteobacterium, assembly GCA_963850515.1. Classification (GTDB taxonomy): domain Bacteria; phylum Pseudomonadota; class Gammaproteobacteria; order Burkholderiales; family Nitrosomonadaceae; genus Nitrosospira. The sequence continues at coordinate 7,142 of CAWKMH010000076.1, read as the reverse complement.
CCGAGCGGGCCGTGCTTGAGCGCGTCGATGACGCCCTCCTCGACCGACGGGATGTAGTTGCGCGGCACCACGCCGCCGGTGATCTTGTCCTCGAACTTGAAGCCGGAGCTGCGCGGCAGCGGCTTGATGTCGAGCACGACGTCGCCGAACTGGCCGTGGCCGCCGGACTGCTTCTTGTGGCGGCCGCGCTGCTGGATCGGCTTCTTGATGGTCTCGCTGTAGCCGACGCGTCGGCCGGCCGGTGTCGATGGCGACGCCGAAATGGTCGGCGAGCCGCTCGGCCGCGACGCGCAGATGCATCTCGCCCTGCCCCCACATCACCACCTCGTGGGTCTCGGCATTGTGCACGACGATGGATCGACGGGTCCTCCTCGACGAGCTTGTGCAGCGCCTGGCCGAGCTTGACGTCGTCCTTGCGCTCCTTCGCCGACGACCGAGATCGCCAGCACCGGCGGATAGGGCTCGACCTCGGCCAGCGCGGGATGCGCCTGCTTGCCGGCGGACAGCGTGTCGCCGGTCTTGGCGTGTTCGAGCTTGCCGAGCGCGACGGTCTCGCCGGCGGCGGCCGGCGCCGCGCTTCTCGAGTCGCTGGCCGAGCAGCTTGAACGACGCCGGACACCCGGCCGGCCTCGCGCTCCGGCGAGTTGAGCGTGACGCCGTCGCCGACCTGGCCGGCCAGCACGCGCGCGACCGACATCTTGCCGCCGTGGGCGGTGTTGAGCGTCTTGAGCACATAGGCGAGCGGGTCGCTGCCGGCTTTGACGCCGAGCCGCTTGGCGGTCTCGGCCACGCTCGGGCGCCTCGTGGCGCAGCGCCTTGAGCAGCCGCAGCACGCCGTTGGTGCGGGTCGCGACGCCCATCAGCACCGGCACGACCAGGCCGCTCGCGCAACTCCTTGGCGAGATCGTCGAACACCTTGTCGCGCGGCGGCGGGATGTCCTCGAGCAACTGCTCCATCAGCTCGTCGTCGTGGTCGGCGAGCTTCTCCAGCATGGAGAAGCGCGCGTCCTTCTCGCGGTCGAGGTTGTCGCCTTCGAGCGGCGACCGACCTCGGACGGCGCGTGCTCCTTGTAGACATGGGCGCGCTCGAGCGCGAGATCGACGAAGCCGGTGACGATGTCGCTCGTGCCAGATCGGAATCTGGCGCAGCACCAGCGGCTTGCGCGAGGCCGGCTGCAGCAGCTTGCAGCGCCTCGCGGATGACCTTGGTGTCGGCCTTGTCGATCTTGTTGAGGAACAGGAAGCGCGGAATGTTGAGGTCTTCGAGCTCGCGCAGGATCAGTTGCAGCTGCGGCACCTTCTTCTCGTCGGCCTCGCAGACCACGACCGCGGCGTCGACCGCCGGCAGCGCCGCGCGCATGTCGTGGATGAATTCGACCGAGCCGGGGCAATCGATGAAGGTGTAGCTGTCGCCCATGAATGTCGGTGGTGGCGACGGTGAGCTCGACGCTCATCTTGTGATGGCGCGCTTCCTTGCTGGCGTCGCCGACGGTGGTGCCGGCCTCGACCGTGCCCTGCCGCTGGATCGCGCCGGTGCGCGCGAGGATCGCTTCGAGCAGCGTGGTCTTGCCGCTCTGGAAGGGGCCCACCAGCGCGATGCACCGGGGACCCGTGTTTCTAGTACCATTGGGACCAGCGCCGTTTTGTCCCATCAATACCTCCCTTTGCCGGCCCGGGAGTCGGACCAAGTTTCCCGGCCCTGTCACAGTATCGTCTCAGGAGAAGGCAGGACTGGCAAGGGTTTAATCCGTCTTTCCCACGCGCGAAGCTGGGCAAACAGGAAACGGCGTTACTTCAAATTTCCGCAAAACCGCTGGATGCGCCGGCCGGCTTCTTCCAGGTCCTCGGTCTTGGTCGCATAGGAGTCTTGGTCGCATAGGAAATGCGGAACGCGGGGCCGAGCCCGAACGCGGTACCCTGCACCACCGCCACGCCTTCGGCTTCCAGAAGTTCCGTGACAAAATCTTCGTCGGTCGCCAGCTTCTTGCCGGTCGGCGCCATTTTTTGTCCCTCCCGCGCCTCCCTGGGGAGGCGCCTTTTTGGCGGGCTTGTCTTGGACATGCTCTCAGGGCGCCGCTAAAATTGCATTGCTGCGGACTCAGGTCGGCGGGAGAGGTCGTTAGGCGTCCGCTCGAATGACGTGAGAATGTGGTATTGCAGACGAAAGTTTCCTCGTAAATGACGTTGCCGATTTTCGCAGCCTACGAGCGTTTTGCGGCGAGCCTCGAGCGATCTCAATGGCTGCCGCGTCCGGCTCTCGAAGCTTATCAGCGCAAACTCTTGGAACGCCTCGCGGCGTTCGCGTATACCAACTCGCAATTCTATGCGGATCGGCTGCGGCCGCTGTTTCGACACGGCAACGAGCCCGACCTGGACGCCTGGCGAGACGTTCCCATCTTGACCCGGCGTGACGTCGCAGCCGAAATCGATCGCATCAATCCATCAACCGTGCCCGACGACGTCGGCCCCGTGACGCTCCAGCGCAGCTCAGGAACGACTGACGACCAGATCACATTTCGTACATGTTACCTTTCGCAAATGGCCGCGGCCTGCATGATGCAGCGCCTCTATCGCTGGAGAGGTCTCGATCTCTCGGCGCCGATGGCCAGCATCCGTTACTATGGCCCGGGCCAGCGGGAGTACCCGGAAGGCTTGACCAATCGCAATGGGCCTATCCGGGTCCACAGGCGCAACACCACACGCTGAACTTGGGCCCGCCGATCGCGCAGCTTGTCGAATGGCTGACGCGGAAGCGCCCTACCTATCTGATCACGCTGCCGTCGATTGCACAGGAAATCGCGCTGCACGCGGACGCTTCAATCCTGGAGCAAATCAACATTAAGGCGGTGATCGGCGTGAGCGAGCCGACGACCCAACTGACCCGAACCAGCGTGCGCGAGGGCCTGCACTGCGAGATTTTCGAGGTTTATGCGGCCGGCGAAGTCGGATGCATCGCCGTGCAATCCCCCGTCGATAACTCCTATTTGGTCTGCGATGAAACGACGCTTGTCGAAATCGTCGACGAAGCCGGAGGGCCGGTGGGACCCGGCGAGACAGGGCGCGTCATCGTAACCGGTCTATACAACTACGCCACTCCATTCATCCGCTACGAAGTCGGCGACTTTGCAACGCGCGTGGCCACGCCATGCCCTTCGGGGCGCACGCTGAGCCGCCTGCAAAGGATCGAAGGCCGTAGGCGCAATGCGTTAATGACCGCCGACGGCCGCCGCATCTGGATGCATGACGTTCTTGACGCCGAGTGCGTGCGGAGGTTGCCTGCGGTACGGCTCCAGATCTTGCTATCCGCAATCTCGAAGATCGAGATTTGTTATATTCCCCGCGACCGGGCCGTTCCGATCGATCGAGACGGGCTTGTCGCCTATCTCTCAGCCTTTATCGGTCAACCAATCGAACTCCAACTCAGCGCAGTCGACACGTTGCCACGCACGATCGGCGGCAAGCACGAGAGCCTCGTCTCGAAGCTAGCAGCTAATGCATAAATCCGGCGCCGGCGGCGATGGCGCGCCCTCAACGATTGATTGTTAATGATACTGAACAGGGTATCGAGGCTCCAGACGTTCGGATCGTCCTGGCGATGCCGCGCGATCAGTGTCTTGTCCTTCTGGCCGAAGTAGAAGCGCAGGCCGCCCCAGATGCCGTGAAGTCGTCCTCGCCGACGCGCCCTTCGATGAAGCCGGAAGCCATCAACCCGCGACCGAGTGGCAATGCGTATTCGGTGCCGAGCGCCAGCGCGTTCTTGCCGCCAAGGTAGCGATGGCCGACATAAGCGTTCCAGTTATCGATCAGGTAGTATTTCAGATTGATCTGGTCGAAGAACCGCGTCTGGATATCGTAGGTATCGATGGCTGTGGCGGTGATATCTGACCGTGAATCCCCAAACTCCACGCCGGCGATGCCCTGGAGGGTCCAGTTGCCGAGATAATATTCGCCCTCGCCCGCAACCTGACTCTACGTGCAGGCCGCCGAACTGATCCCAATAGGTGTGACTGGCATAGATGCCCAAGAGCACCTGCGACGGATTGCGCCAAAATAGATGGCCGGCGACCGCGCCGAACGCGCGCGAATCGAAGCTGCCGACTGCCCCGTCGATCTGCGCACCCCATTGTCCGCCAAGCGGCACGGAGAGCGCGCCTTTGGAGCCAAAGATAGAGCGATTGGCGAGGCTGCCGCCGAAGGCGTCGATCTTGCCGTTAACGTAGTCTACCGCCGGAGCTGGCAGATAAGGCGGTGCTTTGAGCGGGATGGTATCAGCCGCGCGAGCAGAACTTGCGGAGAAATAAACAGCACCGACAATGCCGGCGAGCATCGTCGTTTGCAGCAGCGCCTTCCGAACCGGCATGGGGAACCCCAAGCATGAAAACTCAAACAAGTAGATGCGTGGAACTATCGAAGGAGTCTGCCAGCAGGTAAACCCCTGCGGCTGTGCATGGCATAATATTGCCTGATCCTGTTGCTGGACTGCAACATCCAAGCCGAGAGCAGCCTGCGAGCCAAAAATTATCGTTGGATCAGAAAGAGGTACCCAAGGGCTCGCCAGAATACTGCAGTGACGGTCGTTCCATTGAGCGGATGCGACAGCTGAAACGACGACTATTTCAAATTCCCGCAGAAGCGCTGGATGCGCCGGCAGGCTTCTTCCAGGTCCTCGGTCTTGGTCGCATAGGAAATGCGGAACGCGGGGCCGAGCCCGAACGCGGTGCCCTGCACCACCGCCACGCCTTCGGCTTCCAGCAGCTCCGTGACGAAATCCTCGTCGGTCGCCAGCTTCTTGCCGGTCGACGCGGTCTTGCCCATGGTGCCGGCGCAGGACGGATAGACATAGAACGCGCCCTCCGGCATCGGGCACTTGATGCCGTTGGCCTGGTTGAGCATCGACACCACCAGGTCGCGCCGTTCCTTGAAAATCTTGTTGTGCTTGGCGATGAAATCCTGCGGCCCGTTGAGCGCTTCCACCGCCGCCCATTGCGACACCGCCGCCGGGTTCGAGGTCGATTGCGACTGCATCATCGCCATCGCCTTGATCAACGGCTCCGGACCGCCGGCATAGCCGATGCGCCAGCCGGTCATGCAATAGGCCTTGGAGCAGCCGTTGATGGTGAGCGTGCGCGGATAAAGCGACGGCTCGACCTGCGCCGGCGTGGTGAACTCGAAGTCGTCGTAGACCAGATGCTCATACATGTCGTCGGTCATCACGTGCACGTGCGGATGCTTCACCAGCACGTCGGTCAGCGCCTTCAGCTCGGCGCGCGTATAGGCCGCGCCGGTCGGGTTCGACGGCGAGTTGAGCAGCACCCATTTGGTCTTCGGCGTGATCGCGCGTTCGAGCTGCGCCGCGCGTCATCTTGAAGCCGGACGCCATGCGTGGTCACGACCGCCACCGGCTCGCCGCCGGCGAGCAGCACCATGTCGGGATAGCTCACCCAATAGGGCGCCGGGATGATCACCTCGTCGCCCGGATTGAACGTCGCGATGAACGCATTGTACAGCACCTGCTTGCCGCCGGTGCCGACCGTGATCTGCGACGCCTTGTAGTCGAGGCCGTTCTCGCGCTTGAACTTCCTGACGACGGCCTCTTTAAGTTCGGCGATGCCGTCGACATTGGTGTACTTCGCCGCCCGGCCGTCGCGGATCGCCTTGATCGCCGCCTCCTTGATGTTGTCGGGCGTGTCGAAATCCGGCTCGCCGGCGCCAAGTCCGATGACGTTGCGGCCCGCCACTTTCAGCGCGCGCGCCTTGTCCGTGACGGCGATGGTCGCCGACGGCTTGATGCGCTTGAGCTGGTCCGCGAGGAAGGCCATCGGAGGCTCCGAATTCGTAGAGTTGCCCGCTTCAAATAATGTCGTAATGGGCCGAAAGCGCGGCAGCAAGACGCAAAGAATGATGCATTCATCAAGCCTGTTGATGGGCTTTTTGCTGGAGCACGATCAAGTCCTAAAACCGGGCCCGTTTTTCGGGATCATGCTCTAACCCTCCCTTAAGCCTGGCCTGCTAAACCGTTCGGCGATGGCTGGCTTTATTGACATTCTGCGCTCAGGCGCCTGGTTGAGCCGCGAGCGGATGCGGCTGGTCGCGCTCGCTGTGCTGGCCGCCTCGCTGCTCGGCGCCGTTTTCCTGATTGTCACTTCTAACGGGCTTAACGACCGCTTCAACCGGCCGCTCGGCACCGATTTTTCCAGCTTCTACGCCGCCGGCACCCTGGTCCAAGACGGCCAGCCGGCGGCGGCGTTCGATCTTGCCGCCGCATCGTGCCCGCGAACAGGCGATCTTCGGCGCCGACACGCCGTACTACAGCTGCAGCTATCCGCCGTTCTTTTTGTTCTTGCCGGCGCCTGGCGCTGCTGCCGCTACCCCCTGGCTCTGGCGGTCTGGCAGGCCGCGAGCTTCGTGTTCTATCTCCTGTCGATCCGCGCCATCGTCGGCACCTCAACCCCGGGACCGACAATCTGGCTGCTGTTTGCTGCGGCCTTCCCGCCGGTTTTCATCAACCTCGGCCAGGCGCATAACGGCTTCCTCACCGCCGCGCTGTTCGGCGCGGCCTTGGTCGCGCTCGACCGCCGGCCGGTCCTCGCCGGCGTACTGTTCGGGCTGATGGCCTACAAGCCGCAGTTCGGGTGCTGATCCCGCTGGTGCTGATCGCCACCGGACGCTGGCGCGCGTTCGCCGCCGCCGCCGCGACCGTCGCCTGCTGGCGCTCGCCGTCACGCTCGCATCTTCGGCAGGCCGAGGTGTGGAGCCGCGTTCTTCGCGTCCACGCAGTTCACGCGCAGCGTGGTGCTCGAGCAGGGCGGCACCGGCTGGTTCAAGATCCAGAGCGTGTTCTCGTGGGTGCGCATGTGGGGCGGCGGCATCGCGCTCGCCTATGCTGCTGCAAGGCGCGGTGCATGCTCGCCCTCGCCGTCGCGCTGATCTGGCTGTGGCGCAGCGCCGTGCCGCCTACCCGCTCAAGGCCGCGGCCTGGTGATCGGCTGGCTGCTGGCGACGCCCTACAGCCTCGACTACGATCTGATGGTGTTGGCGCCGGCCATCGCTTACCTCGCTCCGACGGTATGACGCGCGGCTTCGCGCCTTGGGATAAAACGATTTCCGGAAGCAGACCAACCTGAACCAGTACGCTACACAAC
>CAWKMH010000075.1:0-5651 GCA_963850515.1 uncultured beta proteobacterium | reverse complement strand
AAACCACGATGTAGTATGAAAGTGGAATCAGCAGGAAGGCGCCAATCGACCATCCCAATAGCGCTGACTTTGGCATCGGAAGGATGCGCCACGCGGCAATAAGGCACCCCGCCGTGGCCGCGACACTCCATAAGCTGAATAATGCCAGAAACCGGCCGAGTACTTCCCATTCCCAGGGCCATGCCAAAACTGGAGATCCAACAATGTCATGGATGGCTTTCGCTTGGCACCGAGGACCACAGCAGCAACCATGCGATCAACCCGTGCAGCAATACCAGGGGCAGGAAGCTGAGCAGATACAGCTCACCCCGAGCCAGCCATTGTGCAATCAGTATCGGAAAACCTATCGCCCAATACAACAGCGTCGCAAGCAATATCAGCGACCGGATAGGGTGACCTTCATATATCAGTTCGCGAACGTTATACGGCGTCAAGGGGGACTGCGTAATCAGCCACCCCATAGCCGCACATATCCCGACTCCGATTGCTACTGAACCGAGAGTTCGTTTCCCGCTCACCTCTGCGCTGATCGCGACAATGGGCTGCGGCTGGACCATTGGCGTGCCAGTTCGCCGCTTTGTTGCCGGCTGGTGGGCTTTGCGCCGCCGACAATACCCAGCCAACCAGCAATAACAAAATAAGTTCTGTTATATCCGCTGTGCGGCCCAGCAACCCCATCTGCATCAGTTCTATAAAAGAAGACCAGATAGCCAGCCCCAGCACTGCTTTGCCGATACCCAGCCCCGTTCTGTGCGCGAGCCATATCAGGGCGGTATAAATAAACAATGATTGGACCAGGCCGCGGACTCCGACTTCCAGCGATCCCTGAAGCATGGTTGCGAAAGGAATGCCATTGAAGGTTCCGCCCGGAGCGGGAGAAAAAGGTGTTAGCGCAATGGTGCTCCAAGCGACCAGCAACAGCCAGAACGCCACTTCAAACGGTTTTTTGAGCCCGGTGCGCAACGCGATCAAATATCCGCCATAACCTGCCAGCGTCCCCAGGAGAAGCGATGCGTCCAGTGTCAAATTCACGATAACGACCTTACCGACCCAGACCAGCAGAATCGCGACCCCTAGCCACCATCCCGCCCGCTGCCCCAACGCCGTGAAAGCGCTGCCCGCGACAGCTACACCGGCTGCATGCATCGTGATTGCCGGGAAAGAAAAGCTGAATACGAGGAAAAGCGGCTTCAGTGCATCCTTGAATTTTTGTATATCCAGCGATGGTACCAGCGGCAACAATTCGGTGAGCAGCCATAATACCAATACCACCAGAGGTACGAGCAAGGCGACATCCAGTGGCTGTCCCCTTGCAGATAAACGCGTTGCCATCAGATGTGCTGTTGCCATACCTGCTGCCATACCCACCATATTCCATGCCACATCCGCCAGCGCCGCGGAGCGGGACGGTAGCCAAACCTGAGCTAACTGCAGGCTGAAGGAATATATCAGCGCCAGAAAGAGTAACGTGGCGACACCGATCCTGCTATCGAATCTTTTTCGGATAAATAATGTTCCTGCCATTCCCAGCGGAAAAAACAGTGCAACATTACCCAGCATATCCCCCCGGGAAGTAAATAAATTCCAATCGGTAAGGAATTGCTTTACAGCACCCGCGTCAGGTTCAGAAATATCGCCGGGATATAGCGATCCATAAGCAATTAGTACGACGATAACGGACAGAACGCGCATTTTTCCTAGCGATAGCCGGATGAAATTAAACTGAGCGCAACGGATGGCACTCCGTTATCGCGTGAGGGGCAGCTGGCTTGATTTCCAGCATTGGGGCCCAGCGGGGCCTGACTTTGTCAAGCGCATAGGCGCCTATCCCGCCTTTACCATGTAAATCGCCATCGAAATCCAGGTCGACATCCGGATATATATCGAAACGCACATTGCCTTCTGCATGCTTCCGTACGTTGCCGCCTGTCGGTGCCAGGTTCATTTCGCCTAAAGGCGCAAACGGCCGAGAAAGAAAATCCGAAGCCTCGTTGAGCTCGCCGGTCAGATTCCCTTCCAGGAAAGTATCGCGCATACGTGACTTGGCGAACACCATATTGGCAGTGACGAGTTGTGGATAGGCCGGATCGTGCTCGCGCCGTGAAAGTGTTATGCCGGACCCGTTGGCTATCACTGTATTGTAGAACACACTTATCATGCGTGCGGTATCGTTATGCGGTTGAATCCGTATCGCATCGCCAAAATGATTTACGAACAAATTATTGTACAACGCGATATTGCCTTCCCCCTGGAACAGCGATTCATGCGGATTCTGATAAAAAAAATTGCCATAGACGAGATAACGATCATTTGCACCCGACCCTGTAAGCGGCCAATGCCCGACCAGCACATTGGGTCTCGCCATCTTCTTAGGATCCTCCATTGGTCTTACTGAAAACATTGTGGCGGATAATTGTCGCATTGCGTCCATCCGGCATTTCCGGCAATACGGGCGAGATTGCTGATGTTTGATCTGCAAGTTATAGCCAATCGTATCGACTATCAGATTGTGCTCGATCACCCCGGCAATGAATGGCGCATGTCCGTCCGAATTTCCAAGATAGAGGCCGGTCCCGGCGCCCTTGATCACATTGTTGCGAATCATCCAGCCCCAGGCCGGGCACTTGGTGGAAATGCCTACCGTTTGTTGATTATTGCCATGACCGAGTACGCGTAACCCATCAAGGGTGATATGGTGCGCCCAGTCCGCATGCCCTTCGCATTTCACGCCATCCACGGGCAGATTTCGGCCATCGAGATCCACATTGCGAATGGTGACGTAACTCGAATTGATGATGCTGACCGTGTTATGTCCGGGTCGAGCTAGAAAAACCGCGCGCGGCCCTTCCCGGCCCCGAAATCGTAATCGGTGCTTCTGCGGTGCCGCGTAGATATTGTATCGGCAGACCGTTCCTGTATTCTCCCGGCAGTAACCGCAGGTAGCGCCGGGTTCCAACATCTTCAGTCTGGCGAGATAATTATCCGGGTTGGCTGTATAGGTTGCATCTGCGGAAGCAGACGTTGACCCGGCGATAACGCCGGCCAACGCCAAGATAAAGTGAAAAAAGCGAATGTGGCTTGATTTGATCATTTACATGGATATCAGCGAGATCGATGAACTGCAAGCGTCGATTTACCGAACGACGCATTCCTTTTTTGAAGGTATCACCAAATCGTGATTGCGCCTGCACAATTATTCAGTTATATTAAATGCAACTATGTTGCAATACTAACATTTATGTTTAGCCTACAAAAGCAGGCAGAAGAGATGATCCGCCGTCGCGGCGAGCGCGTGACGCCCGGCAGGGTTCGGGTTCTCGCCATTTTGCTTGCGGAACAGCGAGCGGTTACGCATCACGAAATCGAAAAGTCCTTACCTGACGAGCCCAGACTGAACCGGGTGACGCTCTATCGCATACTCGAATGGCTGGACGAAAAATGTTTCGTGCATAAGGTGGTGGGCGACGACCGAATATGGCATTTTCGTGCAAATAGTCAAGTAGCCCATCACCAGCATGCGCATTTTGAATGCATGCGCTGCACCAGGGTAGTTTGTCTTGATGATATAAAGGCCGAGTATGATTCTCCGCTGCCGGCCGGTTATCAATCTCGGGAAATTGAATTAAGGGTCAAAGGATTATGTGCAGAGTGCGCATAACCGGATTTCCTGCTATGCATGGAGCGTCACGCTGAATGTCCGGCGCGGTGAGTATTGGCATAAATGCTGTCAGATGATTTTGCGTAAGATATTATTTTTGATTTTAGTGGTGGCGTTGTCGCTCGTCCCGATCCTTCAGGCGGCGCATGCCCTCACTCACGTTGGCGAAAACGGCCCGATCTCATCGGCAACGTTTATGCCGATGGTGATCAGGAAGGGAGCGGGCTCCATCCCGACAGCGGCCTCGACGGAGACAAGATCTGTCTTGACTGCCTGGCGCTGACAGGATTCAGTATTGCTGTTGCCGTTCTGCCCGTTTTCTTTTTTGATCAGATGAGGCGCCAGCCTCCGCCGTATCTGATATCGACGCCTGTCCTCCCCCGTTTCTCTTCCCCTTATTTCACCCGCGGGCCCCCCGCAAGCGTAATTTTCCTTTCGTTTTTCGTTAATAGTCGATCTTGAACGGCACTCGTCATTTTGACGCTGCCGATCCATTCACGTCGTGCCTATTTCGTGCTCATCGAGGCTGATGGCTATCGAATAGGGCGCAGCGTAACTGGGGTGATTGAAACCCAGGTTCCCCTTTTCAGAAAGTCAGCATGAACTGTTCGAGTTGTGGTTTGGACGCATTTCTACAAAGTGCGCAGAAATTATCGAGATTAATCGTCACTATGACGGTGCTTGCCATATTCAGCATGCCCTATGCTGAGGCTCAGCAGAGCAGCCAGGACAAGGAGAGCAATCAGGACAAGGTATTGCAACCGGTCGTTGTGACTGCGACGCCATTTGATAATCGGAGCGAGCTTGATATGGCTCAGCCTGTTTCGGTATTGCAGGGTGACGATTTGCGCCGCAAGCGGGAAGCGAGCCTGGGCGATACACTTTCGCGCGAGTTGGGTGTGGCATCCTCTTCCTTCGGTCCGGGCGCAGGCCGTCCGATCATTCGCGGCCTTGACGGCCCTCGTATTCGAGTACTGGAGAACGGTATCGGTACGCTCGATCTCTCTACCATCAGCCCGGACCATGCGGTAACGGTTGAATCGTTCAACGCCTCCCAAATCGAGATACTGCGAGGTCCGGCGACACTGCTCTACGGCAGCGGAGCATCCGGCGGCGTGGTCAATGTCGTAAGCGGCCGAATCCCCAGTCAACTGTTTAAATCTCCCAAGGGGGATGTCGAGATACGCGGCAATACTGCAACAGCGGAACGTAGCGGCGCTTTAAACGCATCCGGCAGCGTTGGGAAGGTATCCGGGAGCGTAGGAGGATACAGGCGCAAAACCGATGATTATCACATTTCCGGACGAGCGAATGAAAGCGACCCCCACAGTAAAAAGGGAATCGTTGAAAACAGCGCAGTCAATTCGGCCAGTGGTTATGCGGGTGGTTCTTACATTGGCGAGAAAGGATTTTTGGGTATATCGGTCTCGCATCTGGAAAGCAAATACGGCATACCCAGCCCTGAAGGCTCAAGGATCGATCTCAAACAGACCCGTTATGATATGTCAGGAGAACTCAACGAGCCGCTCCGCGGCTTTGATCGGCTTAGGTGCGCGTAGGCTACAACGATTACAAGCATAATGAAATAGAGAGTACCTGTGGCGAAATCGCGACCCCATTAAAAACCAGGGGTTGGAAAGCCGCGCCGAGCTTCTGCATGCACCGATAGCAAAGTGGCAGGGGGCATTCGGTTTCCAATTTCAGGATCGTAATTTTTCCGCCCTGGGCGAGGAAGCCATAGTGCCGGTTACAAAATCCAATTCCGCTGGTCTATTCCTGGTCAGCAATACGAAACTGAGTCGAGAAACAGCACACAACATCTCCACCAGCCTTTGTCGTCCTCTCGCGAATTGCTGTTCCTAATTCCACACGAGCAACATCCGCATCACTACACAATGCAGAACCCCAAGGCGGTGTGTTGCGATCAAGAGCAACCGCTTTGCCTCTGGAACACACTACTGCCGTTGTCATTTTTTCATCTTTATTAAATTGT
>CAWKMH010000074.1:0-7326 GCA_963850515.1 uncultured beta proteobacterium | reverse complement strand
CACCGCCATCGCTGGGATCGATGTTGCCCAGGCGGGAGATCAGGCCACTTGCTACCGCTCTTTCAGGAATCTGATCGGTGGCGTTCCAGCTTCCTCCATAACCCATCGCAGTAATATTGAATCGGGTCGCACCCGTATTCTGGCTGTAGCGCAATACGCCATTGAATTTCTTGTAATTCTCTTTCTTTATCCAGGGGCCATCCTTGGTAAGCAGTTCGAACGCATATAAAAAATGGCCGGCGCCCACCTCATGTGACTTCGCTACCAGGCCGCGCATGAAACCCTGCTGACCTACGCCATAATTCGCGATCCCTTGCGGCAGTTTATCAACGTAACTCATACTGACCGCGCCTGCGGACGAGAAGTCGCCCTGGTTCGCGTAATAGGGACCTTTTTGGTACTGCAAACCGCCAGCCAGTTCCGGGATGATGAAATTCGTATCGGCCCAGCCTTGTCCATGTCCATGTGAACGCTGATTGACCAGCATGCCGTCTACAGTAATCCTCAGGTCTGTTCCATGATCGAGGTTGAAGCCGCGCGCGAAATACTGATTCGCCTTGCCCTCGCCGCTGTGCTGGGTAACTATCAAGCCTGGCACACTCTCCAGTAATTCGCCTGGACGATACACTGTGCGCAGATCGAGTTGCTGCTTGAGAACCGTGCCTTCATTTGCGGAGTTGGCGGCCCCAATCAGATTATTGTCGTTATTGGCTTTGGCGCGCACGACAACTTCATCGAGCGTGGGTATGCCTGCTGCGTTGACTGCCAGCGGCATCGCGGTTCCGCCAAATAGCAGGGTGAAGCTGATGACAAGCGCTGGCCGAATCACTGCCGCCGGCTGAGCCGCAACCCTCCACGATCCCGGTGCGCATATTTGAACCGGCAGCAATGCCGGTAGCGATGCGAGCGTTTGCTCCAACCTCTGGCGATAAAGGTTTTGCTGAAAATTTACCTGAAAGAGATCGAGGCGAGATCTGTTCTTTCTGTATAGTATGAGGTATTTATAATTCTTCATACATATCGCGGAAGTGCTCCCGGCTGAGGTTTGCAACAGCTCCAACAATGTATGAAGAAAAATAAAATCTTCATACATTATATAGTACGATTTAATTTTATTGTCGAGTTATCGCTGCGGGATGGCCGGGAAGGATGGAAGCCGTAATAGCTGTTTTGCGGATGTCAGGTATGAGATTTAACGCGCTTAAGCTTAAAAAAATTAAGGAATATCCATGAAAAGATCAGCCGGATTTATCGTCAGGTATTTATTGTTCCTGCCAGCCTTGTTTTTTTCCGGCTTGGTTCATTCTTCAGATGCGAACAAAAAGCTCATCATTGTCACCACCGTCGCGCCTATCACAAATATTGTCCAGAATGTCGGCGGTGTTTATGTCGAAGTGATTGGCATCGTTCCCGATGGAACCGATTCGCATACCTTTGAGCCTGTTCCCACGGATGCGAAAATATTGCAATCGGCCGATATCATCATCGTAAATGGCCTGGATCTTGAATTGCCCACCGTGAAGCTGGCGGAAAAGGTGAAAAAAGTGAAAACCCCTATCCTGCGGCTGGGTAATCGCACATTGCGGAAGGAGGAGTGGCGGTATGATTTCAGTTTTCCCCGCGAGTATGGGCATCCCAATCCGCATCTATGGCCGAATATTGCATTGGCGATGCGTTATGCGGAACTCGTCCGGGACAAATTGATTGAGCTGGATCCGGCGCACAAGGAGGACTATTTTGCGAACACATCAGTCTATCTGGCAAAGCTCCAGAAATTGGACAAGGCGATCTTTAATTGCGTCGGGACCATTCCGGAGAAGAACCGCAAACTGGTCACCTATCATGATTCGTTTGCTTATTTCGCCCCTCGCTATGGCATGAAAGTTATCGCGGCCATTCAGCCTTCCGATTTTTCCGAGCCGGGTCCGCAAGAAGTCATTCACATCATCAAGCAGATAAAAAAGGAAAAGGTGCCCGCCATTTTTGGTTCCGAGGTTTTTCCAAGCAAGGTCATGGAGCAAATCGCTCGTGAAACCGGCGTAAAGTTCATTGATCAGCTTTCCGACGACGAATTGCCTGCTCCGCCCAATAACTCCTTTATAGGCATGATGGCGAATAACATGGCCCTCATGGCCGAAGCACTAGGCGGCGATCCTGCTTGCATCGCAAATGTCGACACAAGCAATATCAATCCCTGAGCCAATCCCTGGGATCCCAGGGTCAACCCCTGAGCTGCGGCCAAATTTCGCGGTCAGGCTGGGCGGCGTTACCGCTGCCTATGAACACAATGTGGTGTTTGCAAATCTTTCGCTGGAAATTCCTGCCGGTCGGTTTGCCGGCATTGTGGGTCCCACTGGATGCGGCAAGACAACGCTGCTGAAAACCATTCTGGGAACGCATCCCGTTGATTCAGGCAATGTGCAATTGAACGGGGATTGCATAGGGAACGTGAAGCCGGGCACCATAGGTTATGTGCCGCAGTTGGGAAGTGTGGATTGGAGCTTCCCCGTCACGGTGGAAGAAGTGATCATGATGGGCCTCTATACCAGCAAGCGCATCTTGCCCTGGTCCAGCAAGGAAGAGCGTGAGCGCATTCATGAACTGGCCCACAGACTCGGCATTTACGGTTGTCTGCACCACCATATCGTGAATATTTCCGGCGGGCAGCGCCAGCGGGCATTCCTCGGACGTGCGCTGGTCAATAACCCAAAGCTTCTGGTGCTGGATGAACCCACCTCGGGTGTCGATATCAAAACCCAGCATGAAATATTGCATCTGCTAAGCGATATCAATAGCGAAGGCATCACGATTTTGCTGACGACGCATGATCTCAATGCGGTGGCTTCACACCTGCCATGGGTAATCTGCTTCAACAACGGCGTGGTGGCGCAAGGCCAGCCACGCGATATTTTCACCAACGAAATCCTTACGACAACCTATGGCGGCGATATCGTCATAGTGAAGCACAACGGATACTTCCTGATCGCCAACAGCACGCCGCTAAACCTCATGGGTGAAGGCCGGTAATGGAATTTCTTCTATTCCTTCTAGAGCCGCTGGAGTATGAATTTTTTCGGCACGGCCTTCTGGCTGGGCTGATGGTAGGGCTTTATGCGGCTTGATTGGCGTGTACGTAATACTGCGCGGCATGAGTTATGTGGGTCATGGATTGTCGCATGCGGCATTTGGCGGTGCAGTGGTAGGGTTTACGCTAAATCTTAATTTTTATGCCGGTGCAGGCGCCATGGGCCTGCTTGCCGCGGTATTCATCAACCAGATCACAAAAAATAACAAGATCAAGCCGGACGCCGCCATCGGGATTGTCACCACCGCAATGTTCGCCCTGGGTGTGGCTATTGTCAGCAAGTCGCGCAGTTTTAATCAGAGCTTCGAGGCGGCTCTGTTCGGCAATATTCTGGGTATAACTGACCAGGATTTAGCGGTTATCGGACTGGTGACCGTTGCGGCCATGATCTCGATGTTTTTCATGTATAGGCCGTTGCTCTTTTCCACGTTCGATAACGAAGCGGCGCGAATATTCGGTATCAAAACAGGCGCTGTTCAATTGGCGTTTTCGATTCTCCTCACGCTTTCGATCATCGCGTCCATGAACGTAGTCGGCGTTACCATGATTGCCGCCACGCTTATTGCGCCTGCAATGACGGCCCGAATGATGACGGACAGCTTCAGCCGCATGCTGATTTATTCGGTTCTGATAGGGTCCGCGACGGGGTTACTGGAATGTACCTGAGTTATATCCTTAATATTGCCTCTGGCGCCGCCATTGTCCTGTTTAGCGCCTTGTTGTTCTGCTTATCACTGCTGCTCAAACCTGTCCGTAAAAAACGCATGTTGCGCAGGCGCTTTCAGCACCATAGCCGTTTAGAAACCCTTAAACCAAAATCCGGCAGTTGACCGCTCGCGCTGCGCCAGCATGCTGCGATTTCAGGTGCGGTTGTGGATGGGTCGGGGAGTAAGCAGAACAAGCGCATCAATAGGAGATCGTTCCGTCTGCCTCCATTTTTCCCTTGCCGGTCTTGATGTCCTCGGCTTCCCTGTAACTCCACGCTCCCGCTTGCCTTTGAAAATCTCCCCGTTCCGCCCGTGATCTGAAACGTTGCATTGGAAAAAGAATATATTGGTACAGTATCTGTCGGAACAAGAGAACCGCTGTATTCGCCGCTAAGCTTATCGCCATTCGCCGCGGTGATCGTCAATTTGCCGATGAACGCGTAATGATTGTCCACCGGCGTAATGCAATCGCTCGCTGCAATCGAAATCTTGCCCATATGCGTGCTTTTACCTGTGCCGGTCGTCGTGCCACCGAATCCGGATGGGCAGTCTGGATTGAGCCCCGTTTTTTCCTGCGTTACCGCGCTAGCCTTCAAGGGCACGTTCGTCGGGCCTGCCAAGGCTATTAGCGGTAGTGTCAAGCCTGCAACAGCAATGACAGAAGTTATGGTTCGCTTCGAGAACGACGGCATGATCAATGCTGCTCCTTATTTCTAATTTGTAAGAGAAAGTTTATTTATGGAATTAGCGGCCGATCTTATTCTAAGGACGCTAGTCTAACATTGTCACTCTTCCTTCAAATGGCTGCAATTGATGCGCTTCGCCTTGATGGTGTGTCGAAAGCAATATTCTGACATGGTTTATCGGATTTGTTTGCCCGGGATTTGGACATGTTGAGCATACCATATATTTTTCACCATTGTAAACGCGGTAATATGCCAATATTTTTTTAGTGCATAAATCATGCGCGATCTCAAGACTGCCCTGATGCAGCGCGGGCGTTTCGTTTCGAAGGTGAATCACTTTTTTATAAAAGTTCAAGAGTGAATGAGGATCCTCGCTCTGCTTTGCGACATTTATTTCCTTGAAATTTTCTGCCACCGGCAGCCAGGGTTCGGCGGAATCGGCACAGAAGCCCGCGTTCGCTTTTTCATTCCACAGCATCGGCGTTCGGCACTCATCGCGATTGAGGATTTCAACGCTCTTATCAACCAGGAACTGCGGAACCCAGTTATGCTGAATCGCTATAGCATCTTTTCCTTGTTTCAGCGGAATTCTTACTCTGGGTATCCCAATCTCGTCCCCGAAATAGGTGAACGGAATGCCTCTGCATGTGAACTGAAACAGCGCCAGCAATTTCGCCTTTTCAATACTTCCTCCCAAACGGTAATGATGCGCGTACGGTCGTGATTGGCAAAGACGAGGGTAGGTATCAGGGGCTCCGGAAAATGCTTTTCAAACGTCATCAGCATTTGGCGGTATTTTTCTGCTTTAAACGGCATTGAAATGGCCTTGAAAAGAAAGATCGCATTCAAGCCATTTTTGCCGTTGTTATAGCAGAACTGATTGATCAGTTCTTCATCTCCATGCGATTCACCTATCAAGACTCTTTTGGGATTGTCGAACTCGTCTACTACGCTTCTCAATTCCGTCGCGAATTCGAAACTTTTTGCCTGGAGAAAATTGTTCTTCAGGTTCTGAAAAAAAATGGTCAGTGATTTGTCCGAAGGAGCCATTCGAAAACTCGGCGGATTTCTGCGCAGATCCGGATCTTCATAGATGGCGCTGATAATATCCAGCCGGAAACCATCAACCCCTTTATTAAGCCAGAATCTGGCGACATCAAACATGGCCTGCTTGACTTCAGGGTTGTGGTAGTTCAAGTCGGGCTGAAAAGGCAGAAAGGCCGTGTAATTGAACTGCTTTCGTTCGGGATAATAAGTCCAGGCCCTGTTGCCTGCCATGGCACGCCAATTGTTGGGGGGGGTCGTGCCATTCCTTCCTTTTCCGTCTTTCCAGATATACCAGTCGGCTTTCGGATTATCGCGCGAGCTTGCTGATTCCTTGAACCAGGCATGCTCGTTAGAGGTATGGTTCAATACCAGGTCGAACACGAGCTTCATTTTTCTGGAATGTACTTCTTGCACCAGCTTTTCAAAAAGCTCCATATCCCCATACTGGGGAGAAATGGAATGATAATCGCTGATATCGTATCCGAAATCTCTTTGCGGGCTTTGCGTAAAGGGAGAAATCCAGATTGTTTCGTAACCGAGGTCCTTAAGGTAATCGAGTTTCTCGATCATGCCCTGAATATCGCCGATGCCGTCGGCGTTTGTGTCGCAAAAGGAGCGTGGGTAGATTTGATAAACGGTGGTTTTCTTCCACCATTCCGCATCGGAGTTATTAGGGAAGATGGAACTCATGGAACTGTCTGTCATAGCTGTTTGGAATAAGTTTCCCATAAGAATTATTTACGAATTTGGCGATACCTGCCTTTCGGAACCGAAAGCCCGGTTGATCTATTCGAAGGGAGCAGGATATATGAAAGGAGCGAAGTATATACGGGCAGACTTGCGAATCTCCGAGCCTGCCGAAGCTTCGATCAGGGAAGAAGAGGCAGCGCAGTTCGAACACCGGCCGAATATGACGAGCAAGTTTCTCTCATCCGGCAAGTCTTGCTGTATCAAGGATTATAGGACTGCTGATTACCCGCCCGAGTTCAATGGCGACAGATAGTTCTGCGGAAAACTCCGTAGCTCTTGCATTGGGGGAGGGATGCTGTAAAGCGCGGTACTCGGATACGATTACTGGATGGCAACCCTCGCGGTAATCCGGCACACGCGTTAAGAAAACCCGGTAGAGGTGGCAATCGCCGATAATCAGGATTTCGCAGGTCAGGAATTTCTGTCTGGGAGGATCGCTATCGAAAAAACTGATACTCTGCCGCAGATAGCCAGTCCATCACCTCATGAAAGCGAGTCGCGTACAATTATCCGAACCGAACCTTTGGAGCGCCGGTCGGATCGTGCAAACGTCTCGTCATTTTGAAGCTATCATGAAACAAGGGACAGTGTATTGCACGATGATTTTTCACCGCCAGATTCCACATCTAGTACCTTAGTCCGATGGTCAAACGATTAATACAGGTAAGATAATGTTCATCGCTCACTGAAAATTACCATCTTTACTTTTCTCCTTGCTCGGATAGCAAGCGCCAATTTTATAAGATGAACGTCATATGGAAAACTTGAGTACGGCGTTATCAGTGGTGGCGGTGTTAGCGGAGCCGCTGGGGGAGAACGCGTTCGCTGATAGGTCCCGTTCATTATCAGTCCTTCGCAGCCAGTCGTTTTGCCCGCGCTTCATTCGCGTATTTTCACCTCGAAGATTTCGAGAACGGCATTCTTGATACTTTCAACGCTCTGGCACCGCATGGAATGGTGTTGCAGCCTGCCGGCCAGGCCGTTCAGACCGAAGCAGAAGAGGGCTCGACAGATAATTCGCGCCCTTCGCATAGTACGTGGTATGCAGACT
>CAWKMH010000073.1:0-7978 GCA_963850515.1 uncultured beta proteobacterium | reverse complement strand
AACTTAACGCAAATCCGCTCCATGATTTCGTATTTACCGATTTTTTGTCTCCGCCAACGCGCGGTCGTAGAGCAGATCGGGAGAATCAGGAAGTTTTTCGAGGCCCTTACTCAGTAATTGGAACGCTTTCCGGTACGCACCGCCTTCGCCGCAGCAATTGCGCCTCGGCGATCATTAACTCGCGCACGCTGCTCCGATCGTTCGTCACCGGCAATTGCTGCAAGTGCTGTAGAGCCTCATCGGTCTTGCCTTTTCTGCTCAGCAGAATGGGTTCATACTTTATCTGCGCCGGAAGATATTGGGTCCCAAGCCGTTACCGAGCAGATACCACTCCATCGCGGTGACATCATCCTGAGGTTTTTTCGATGAATGCCACCCAGATAAAAAAACGCACCAGGCCCGGATCTCTGTAATCCAGCTCCAGTGCTCTCTTGAAATTGGATTCGGCCAAGCCATATTCCCGGATTCCATCGAAAGCAAACCTACAGCCACAGCGACATCGGCATTATCCGGATTTTCGCCAGCAATTGCTGAAATTGATCCGTGCCTTGGTGTAATCTTTTTTCCGCCAGCAATAACCGGGCGTAGGTAATGCGCGTATCGTTAGCCTTGGGATAAGTCTCAAGATAGCGTTCAAAAAATCTGATAGCGCTGGCATTGGATTCACGCGCAAGAATTCGGCCCTCATCAATCGCTTCATCTTCCACTCCGGCCGAAGTGCCAATGCCTTTCTCATCTCTGCCAACGCAATATCGAAACGATTGGCGAGCCACGCTGCCTGAGACACGGCGAAATGCGCTTCCGGTAGTTTTGGATAAGGTTCGGCGACTTTCCTGACCAGCTCAAATGTCGCATTTTTGTCTGAGCTACGTACCAACAGGCTATTCAACTGCATAAAAGCCTCATCGATATTGTTTCCGCCAGAGGCCAGCAATTTCTCCAGATGGGGCCGGGCTTCATCCAGCCTGTTGAAGTTGACCAGCAGCGCTGCCAGCGTCTGGCGGGCACCGACCGAATCCGGATCAAGCGTTACCCAGATGTTCGCTGCTTCAAGCGCGGGCACGGGTTGGCGTGATTGAAGGGCGATTTCTGTCGCTCGCTGAGCGACACGCGGGTCGCGCGTGGTTCTCGCCAGCTTGAGATAAGTATGGGTAGCGATCTCCGGATCACCGCGCTGAAAAGCCGTCTCTCCCAGCAAAAAATCGAACAGCATGGGAGGAGTCAAGTCCTGGCTGGGCAATTTCGACTGTCCAGCTCCTGTTTTTTGCGACTGATTGCTCGCCGTGACATCGGTCTTGGCAGGGAACTGCGCACAGGCAGCGAGGAGAAGCAGCGGCAATGCGCCAAAAATCTTAAAACTCATGGGGAAGTCCGCAACGTTCGAAAAAAGGCTGTCAAGGACGAGGCTGTCCTTCAGTACAATCCACATATTAGGTATATTTTACGCTTATCACAAGTGCACATCAGAACGACGATGTCGTAAATGTGTTTATCGTCGGCTCTGTTAATTCAAAAATGCCTTCTCAAATCGTATGAAGAAGCACAGAGATCGGCTGATAAGGGAGGGATGCCCGAATCCGAATCATCATGATATTCTCATGGCCGAACAGCTCGCCTCAGCCGCCATGCCGGCTAGTGCCTCTGCCATCATTTCGCTGGCCGGCCCGGGCATGCTGAATCGATCCGGCGGAGATGCGCTTAAGTCGACGTGTTGTGTTTTTTTTGAGTGATTCTTTCATAAGCTGAACCATATTTTTGGTAATCTCAATTGCCTGAACTGCCTGAAGTCGAAGTCATCCGCTGCGGAATCGCGCCCGATCTTGAAGGCCATCGCGTGGCTTGCGTCACGATACGGAATCCGAATCTGCGCTGGCCGGTGCCATCCGATCTGGAAAAACGCTTGGCGGCGTGACAATCGACAAGGTAGTGCGGCGCGGAAAATACCTCTTGTTCGACTGTGGCAAAGGCACGCTGATCCTGCATCTTGGTATGTCGGGCAGCTTGAGGTTGCTGCCCGCTGCAGCGATAACCGCGCCGGAAAAACATGACCATGCCGATCTGACTTTAGACAACGGCACGATTCTCCGCTTCAAGGACCCACGCCGCTTCGGCGCAATACTGTGGACATCGGCAGATGCCATGCACCATCCGTTATTGGCTCAGCTTGGTCCCGAGCCGCTCACCGAAGCGTTCAATGGATTCATGCTATATGAACGGACCCGGAACCGTAGCGCCAGCATTAAGAGAAGTGCTGATGAATAGCCGCATCGTCGCCGGTGTCGGCAATATTTACGCGAATGAAGCGCTCTTTCGGGCAGGCATCAATCCCATGACACCGGCCGGATGAGCTTGAGGTAAGCAAATGCAAAATCCTGGCACAGGCCATAAGAGACACGCTCAATCTGGCGATTGAAGCAGGCGGCAGCAGCTTGCGCGATTTTGTCGACAGCAGCGGCAATCCCGGCTATTTCCAGCAGCAGTACTGGGTATACCGCCGAACCGGCCAGCCATGCCGTAAATGCAGCACAAATATCATGCAAACCCGGCAGGGGCAGCGTTCAAGCTTTTATTGTCCGCGCTGTCAAACAGGCCAGAATAATTGAACTCGATGAATTTTTTTGCCCGAACGAAAAGCGATCGCGCTTCTATTCAGGAGCAAGACTGATGGTTGTGTGTGAATGTGAACGTGGCGATATCTTGACGTCATGCTCTGCCGTCAACATCCGGGTTGCTCCAAATATCTAATGGCTGCTGAATCTTCGGTTCAGATTTAATACCTGGACTTTCGCATGTATAACTCCGACATCACGCCATTGTCCTGCGATGACCATGATCACCGTCATTACTGTCATGTCGAGTTACTCAAACGTTCATTGGCAAATTGTTCTACGCGCTTCGACCAGTGCAGCGCAATCAATCGATGCGCATTTGATATCACACGGTAGCTAAATTGAGCTGCGATAAAAAGCCGATTCCCCAGCCTGGGGTGTAATACCAATGATACCCCGCAAAAAATCATGCGCACCAACCAATCGAAGGTCCCGATGGCGTGGCGTGCTCGGAAAGACCATTGGAAGCCTCCGGCACAGCGATACTTTTTTTCTGGCGCTTACTCTCTTCTACCTGCTGTTTTCGGTCGTACCGGCATGGGCCGGCGTTACCGAACCGGATCCGCGCGCTCAGGAGGAATTCGATTTCATGAATCTATTGTCGAAAAAGGGATTGCATGATCTGGAGGACGAGCGCTGGAACGCCTATGGTCAGTTCACCTATATTTCCAGTTGGAAGGGGGCATTTCCGGCGTCGTATACAAACCTGAATGGAAGTATCAATTCCCTGTTGCCGGGAAGCGAAAGAAGCTTTAGCGGAACCGCCACGCTGTATCTGGGGCTCAAGACATGGCAGGGTGGAGAAGTTTATTTTGCGCCGGAAATGATATCCATGCGGCCTTTATCGGATCTGAAGGGCTTGGGCGGAGCGATACAAAACTTCGAGATGCAAAAGGGCGGTTCCGAAACTCCTATCTATTACCGATCAAGATTATTTTTCAAGCAAACCTGGGGATTTGGCGGGGATCGCATACGACTCGACTCCGATCCGATGCAACTCGGGACAACGGTGGATAGCAGACGCCTTGTCGTCAGGATCGGCAATTTCAGCGTTATCGATTTCTTCGACAAGAATTCGTACTCGGGCGACCTCCGTCGGCAATTTTTGAACATGGCCTTCATGACATACGCCGCCTTTGATTTTGCCGCGGATGCAAGAGGCTATACCTGGGGTATGGTAAGCGAATACTTTCATGACGATTGGGCAGTGCGCTTCGGCCATGTAGCCACTTCCATCGATCCCAACCAGCTTGCTATCGACAGCAGAATATTCACCTATTACGGACAGCAGATAGAGCTCGAGCATAAGCATCAGTTATATGGCAGGCCTGGCTCCGTACGAATGCTGGTTTACAGGAACCATGAAAACATGGGTAAATTCAGTGATGCCATTTCCGCCTTCCAATCCAACCATAACAAAAACGCCACCACCTGCACCGGCTTTAATTATGGATCAGGAAACGCGGGCGCCCCGGATTTATGCTGGGCACGCAAACCCAATGATAAAATAGGCATAGGCATCAATATCGAGCAGCAGGTGGCGGATGATATCGGCTTATTCTTCCGGGGAATGTATAGCGATGGCAAAACCGAAGTGTTTTCCTACACTTCTACCGACAGATCGATCTCGCTGGGTGCTTTGGCCAATGGCTCCCGGTGGGAACGAAAAAAGGATTCGTTGGGAATTGGATTTGCCGCAGGCTGGATTTCGAGTCAACATGCCAGATATCTGAACATGGGCGGCGTCGATGGATTTGTCGGCGATGGCCGGATCAAGGCGGGTGCGGAACACGTAGTGGATATTTTTTACAGCGCCAATCTATTGAATTTGCCGCTGTGGGTGACGGCGGATTATCAGCATATTACCAACCCGGGCTTTAATGCGGATCGGGGCCCGGTAAATATCTATGGGATGAGAGTTCATGCCGAGTTTTAGCTGAAAGCGGATCGCCGCGAACGACGGCCTCGAAGCGCGTGGGTGACAGAAACGTTAAAGAACCGCAAACTTCGGAGCGCCGGATGAAGATCGTCCTCTCACTGGTACCAAATGCATCCATGATCCAGATGCATCTCATTCCAATTCATTAAAAATTCCGGGTTGGTATATCATCCAGTTTTCTGATGCCTGGGCAGACATGAGGTCACTATGAACATTACTTTCATCGGCGGCGGCAACATGGCCTCCGCCTTGATCGGCGGCCTGTTGCAGCAAGGCTATCCGCCCACTCGGATATGCGTAGTGGAAGCCAGCGCCGAGGGCCGCGAAAGGATAAAGCAAGCGTTTAACGTAGAGGCCGTAGCGGAACTCTTCCAAGGCGTAGCCAACAGCAACGTGGTTGTGCTGGCGGTAAAGCCGCAGCAGCTACCCGCTGTGGCACGAGAGCTTGCGGCGCTGCTCAACAATCACCTGGTTATTTCTATCGCCGCCGGTATTCGCGCAAAAGATATTTCCCGCTGGCTGGGTGGCTATACACGAATCGTGCGAGCCATGCCCAACACGCCGGCCTTGGTTGGCGCGGCTGTTACCGGCCTATATGCCATGGCTGGCGTGCATGAAGCGGAAAGAGGTGATGCAGAGGCCATACTCGCCGCGGTAGGCTCCGTACTATGGGTTGCGCGTGAGGAATTGCTGCACGCGGTCACAGCCGTCTCCGGCAGCGGCCCGGCTTATGTATTTTATTTCATCGAAGCGATGCAAAAGGCAGCGCATGAACTAGGCCTGGAGCCGGCCCAGGCACGGCAGTTGAGTATCGATACTTTTGTCGGTGCTGCAAGGCTTGCAAGCCAGAGCAGTGAAGACGCCGCTGCGCTGCGCGCTCGCGTGACATCACCAGGAGGCACCACCGAACGCGCAATACAAGCTCTTGAAGACGAAGGGGTCAAGTGCGCCATCTCGCGGGCGATACATATCGCGAACGAGCGCTCGCGCGAACTGGGCGATGAGTTTGGCAAAATATAAACTTTATAAGCTTCGCTGATTATTATTTCAGGAAATTGAATGCTCAACCAGATGTTGATATTCCTCCTCGACACCCTTCTCGGGCTGTTTTCCCTGGTGCTGCTGCTGCGTTTTTATATGCAGTTGCTGCGGGCGCCCCACCGTAATCCGCTATCGCAATTTCTCATCGCGATTACGGATTTTCTGGTACGACCGGCACGACGCATGATCCCCGGCTTCGGCGGTATCGATTTTCCCACGTTGCTGCTGGCATGGCTTACGCAACTCATATTATTGGCAGGCGTGTACATACTTCAGGGGTACAACTTCACCTCGACTGTCGGCCTCGCAGCCGGCGCCCTGGCGCTTCTGGCGCTCGTGGAAATCGTCAAGATGACGCTGTACATCATCATGGCGGCGGTAATCATTCAGGCGGTGCTTTCCTGGTTCAATCCCCATAGCGCACTGGCGCCGGTACTCGACAGCTTTACCCGGCCATTCCTCGGGGTTATCCGGGCACGCATCCCCCCAATCGGCAACATCGATCTGTCGCCACTGTTTGTGCTGATAATTATCCAGTTGCTGCTGTTCGTAGTGGCAAGGACAGAAGGCGAAATCTCCCGCCTGTTCTGATGCCGGATATAACATCTTCCACCTGGTATCGCTGTGATAGTGGCGGACAACGGCTTACTCTTACCCTGCACGTACAACCGGGCGCGAAGCAAACGGAAGCGGTTGGGTTGCATGGCGACGCCATGAAAGTCAGGCTGGCTGCGCCGCCTGTAGAAGGTGCAGCCAACGCTGCGCTAGTTGAATTTCTCGCCCGAATATTCGGGGTGCGCCAATGCCAAGTGACGTTCAAGCACGGGATTAAATCCCGGCGTAAAGTGGTTGAAATTTGGTACCCGCTACGTGAACCCGATGCGTTGTTCGGGCATATTCCGGCGATTCGGATAGAAATTAATGTCTTCAGCGAATCATTTGGCGATCGTGATACTGGGCACACCGACCCGTGGTAAATCAGTGACGGTCATCTGAAACAGGAGGTACAACATCTGGAAAGCATCCCGGTTCCAGTTGGCAAGCGGTCCCGCCGTGTTCACCGCATAATATTTGCCGTCCGAGTGATCGAAAGATCAGCTTCCTGCAGGGTCTGAATCAGTCACAACGAGTTCCATCGTGGCGGTGGGATTTTCATTATTATCGATTGCGGGAGTTCTTGGGTCCTTCCCGACATCATACTCCGGCTCATCGCCGAGAGATCGGCCGAGAAAACTAATGATGGCATGGAAGCTTCTGAGCCGGAAAATGCCTTTGATAGGCCACGTTCCTCCATAATGCCGGAGCGGATATCGAAGGCAATATCGCTACTCATCCAGTCCCCCGCGTCCTTGCTCAACTGCATGCGTTCCTCCACAGGCAATGTATCTGGATCATAGTTGGTTATAAGAATAGGACCGGGCAGCTGTTTACGCAATGTGTATGTATTGTCCAGATTGTTATAGAGCACGAAAAACTCCTTCTCCAGTGCCAGGAACCCTTCTGCGGTAACCGCACCCGCGGGTATGATCCAGGTGTGCACCAGGGTCAACGGTTCTGCAAAGAGCCGATCACGATCCTGAATGGCCGAGAGGTGAAGTACCGCGCGCCGGAACAGTTCATAACCCGACCCATCAGACGGCCTGTTGCGACAGCGACTTCTCGGTAGAATGCTGAATCCGCACTTCTTGAGCCATCAGCCTCAGCAAGAGATCAATATCGAAGCGCTGCCGGAGCAGTAGGGTAAACTTGTTTTGCTGAAATGGGGTAAGAATCCGTTTGGTAAATTCTTCCCCTTCGATGGGAACAATGCTGATGGTCGGATTCTCCGCGACGCTACCGCCGAATACCGGCATGAGAATGCCACCGGCATTTCCCGTCAACGCAGGCGTCCCACCCGCGCTGAAACGAAAATCAAAGGTGGCGGCGACGTTCGATACACCCGTAAAATGTATGGGTTGATGGTGATGCGCACGCGCGATGTTCATCAATAGCTGCTGGATGCCGCGCTGGTTATCGCATCATCATAAGCACCGACCGCTCTGTTGAGCGTGATGGGCGACAGGCAACCCGACAGCACCAGCATGGCTATCAGGCCAAATAACATGCATAGCGAACGTTGAGGGCGAGAGCAAAAACTGCCCATATACTGTAGTTTCATCTGGATAAACGGATTAGGCGAGCAGAATGGGAGCGAGATAACGGATTTTTGCTGTATTTAACCCAGGTAATTCATTAGGCGGCTCTGCGAGCCTACCCGAGTGCTGGCGGTCAGTTTGCGGCCATTTTCGCCGCTTGCTCGGCGTCCATAGACCAAGCTATGGACTTCTCTCAACCGGCAAAACCGTCTCGCAACCTGCCTCGCCATCATCTCGCGTCCTAATGGATTATC
>CAWKMH010000072.1:0-7109 GCA_963850515.1 uncultured beta proteobacterium | reverse complement strand
TGGCCCGGTTCGGCGTAACGCCGGAGCGCATGATCGACTATCTGGCACTGGTCGGCGACGCGTCGACAACATTCCGGGCGTGCCGAAGGTGGGCCCTAAAACCGCGGTGAAGTGGCTCACGCAATACGGTACGCTGGACAATATTGTCACCCATGCCGACGAAATCGGCGGTGTGGTCGGCGAAAATTTACGCGGTGCTCTCGATTGGTTGAGCAGGTCTCGCGAACTCACTCTCGATCAAGTGCGACGTCGCCTTACCAGTAAACCTGCATGGCCTTGGGCTGCAGCCGCAAAATACCGCCAAGTTGGCGGAATTGTATGAGCGGCTGGACTTTAAAACTGGCTGCGAGAGTTGCAGCGGACCCGGGTTCAGGAGAAAAGGGCGGCGAGCTTTCCCTTTCCCTGCACCGGATCTATCCGCAAGCGGGCGGGGCGAGGTATCGCGCCGACCGGGTGCCGGTGGACTACCAGACCATTGTTACGCCGGCCCAGCTCGATGAATGGATCATGCGTATCGATGCTGCGCCGGTGGTTTCAGCTGGATACCGAAACCACCGGGCTGGACCCGATGCAGGCGCAGCTCGTCGGCATCGCGTTTTCGGTTGAGCCTCATCAGGCGCGCTTACCTGCCGTTGGCACACCGGTATGCCGGTGCGCCGCAGCAACTGCCAGCTCGATCTTGTCCTCGATAAGCTCAGACCCTGGCTGACGAATCCGGCCAAACCGAAACTGGGGCAGAACCTGAAGTACGATAAGCATATTTTTGCCAATTATGGCATTGCCTTGAACGGTATCGTCCATGACACGCTGCTGCAGTCCTATGTGCTCGAATCCCACCGCCCGCACGATATGGATAACCTTGCATTGCGGCATCTGGGCGTCAAGACCATCAGTTATGATGAAATCACGGGCAAGGGAGCCGGCCGGATAAGTTTTGATCAGGTGGATATCGAACGCGCCACGCAATATGCGGCTGAAGATGCCGATATCACGCTGCAACTGCATCAACACCTGTACCCTGAAATTGCGGCGGATGCAAAGCTTGACTATATTTATCGCACTCTTGAAATACCGGCGATGGAGATTCTGTTCGACATGGAGCGCAACGGCGTACTGCTGGACTTGAAGTTGCTGGAAAATCAAAGCCGCGAACTCGGCGAAAAAATGCTGCCGCTGGAGAAGCCGCGCGTAGTCAATCGCCGGACAGCCATTCAATCTGAATTCACCGAAGCAGATTCAGGAAATCCTGTTCAACAAACTTAAGCTGCCTGTCATTAAAAAAACCCCGGGCGGCGTGCCTTCCACGGACGAAGATGTGCTGCAACGGCTCGCACTGGACTATCCTCTTGCAAAGGTCCTGCTCGATTATCGCGGCCTTGCCAAGCTCAAGTCTACCTATACCGACAAGCTGCCACGTATGGTGGATGCCGCTACCGGGCGGGTGCATACCAATTATGCGCAGGCGGTAGCGGTGACCGGGCGGCTCGCCAGCAACGAACCCAATCTGCAAAATATACCCGTGCGTACTGTCGAAGGCCGTCGCATTCGCGAAGCATTTATCGCATCGCCGGGGCATAGCATCGTCTCTGCGGATTATTCGCAGATCGAGCTACGCATCATGGCGCATATTTCACATGATGCGGGAATGCTCAATGCCTTCGCCAAGGGTGAGGACATACATCGCGCCACCGCCTCGGAAGTGTTCGGCGTCCCGCTGGAAGCGGTGAGCAGCGAACAGCGGCGCTACGCAAAAATCATTAACTTCGGCCTGATATACGGGATGTCCGAATTCGGACTTGCCTCTCAACTCGGCATTGAGCGCGCGGCCGCCCGGGCTTACATGGACCGTTATTTTGCCCGCTATCCGGGTGTGGCGGACTATATGCAGCGGACCAGAGAAACCGCCAAGGAAACGGGCTGCGTCGAAACCGTATTCGGACGACGACTACGGCTCCCGGAGATCAACAGTGCCAACGGCAATCGCAGGCAAGCGGCGGAACGTGCCGCAATCAATGCGCCAATGCAAGGCACTGCGGCAGACATCATCAAGCTCGCCATGATTGCGGTGCATGGCTGGCTGGCACGGGAAAACCTTCGCAGCAAACTTATCATGCAGGTCCACGATGAACTGGTATTGGAAGTACCGGCTGACGAAATCGAAATGATGAAACGTGAATTGCCGAAATTCATGGGTAATGTGGCCGAGCTGGATGTGCCGCTGTTAGTGGAGGTGGGTGTCGGCTCAAATTGGGAGCAGGCGCATTAAGGGAGGGGACTATGAATAGATTATTGCTTTGTCAGCTCGGCCAATCACCAACGCCGCCAGGCGATCATGGAAGGTCTGATGGAGATTCTGGGCTTTAAGGAAAGAGCCGCCTTAAACGTGGAAACGTGGACGTGGCTGGCTTGCCCGATCAGCATGTGGTAATCTATTGGTTCTACGCCTTCCATTCCTATTGGCAAGCGGAAGTATTACTTGCTAATCCGGCAAAAATTACCGTAAAATCACACCCTTTTCAGTTTTAGACCTCAATAGGCAATATATACATGGTCATTATTCGATTGGCACGCGGCGGCGCCAAGAATCGCCCGTTTTTCAATATGGTAGTAGCGGACTCGCGCAACGCCCGTGATGGCAAATTCATCGAGCGCATCGGTTTTTATAATCCCAGAGCGGCTGAAGGTGAAGAAGGGCTGAGGGTCAAGCTGGATCGAGTCACCTATTGGCAATCACAGGGTGCACAGCTGTCGGATACCGTAACGAGGCTGGTCAAGCAGTTTGGCGCGAAACAAGAAACCGCAGGAAGCTAGACCGGGCACAGCGGTCGAGCCGATGGTGGTGATGGGGCATATCGTTGGCCCTTACGGTTTGTCAGGTTGGATCAAGGTTTTTCCCTATACCGAATATGTAGATGGGCTGGCTGACTATCCGATATGGTGGTTGGGCAGCGATAATGGCGAATGGCGCGACGTTAAAGTTAACGCAACGCGGTGTTCACGGAAACAGATTGACCGCGTTACTTGAGCAATGCGCTGATCGTAACGCAGCGACGGAACTGAAGGGCCTGCAAATTGCAATTCCTCGCAATCAATTACCGGCCTTGTCGAATAGCGGTAAAGACGGCTATTACTGGTCGGACCTGATCGGTCTTGAAATCATTAACCAGCAGGGCGAAGCACTGGGGAAAGTGACCGGATTACTTGAAACCGGCGCCAACGATGTGCTTCAAGTGCAGAGTTTGAAAGAACCTGAAAGGGAAAGACTGATTCCTTTCATCAGTCAGGTAATTGTAAAAGTAGATTTCAAGGCGTGCCGGATAACGGTGGATTGGGGCGTGGACTACTAAGACATGGCTCGTGAATTTGATGTCGTTACCCTGTTCCCGGAGATGTTCGACGCGATCATCAAGCATGGCGTGACCGGGAGGGCGAACGAAAACGATATTTATCGTCTGCATACCTGGAATCCGCGTGAGTTTACCGTCGATAATTACCATACGATAGATGATCGGCCTTATGGTGGCGGACCAGGGATGGTAATGCTGGCTGAGCCGCTTGAAAAAGCGATTACTGCTGCCAGGAACAGGCAGACAGCCCTCGGCATCGCGGGAACGAAAGTGATTTATCTTTCTCCGCAGGGACGTCCGCTGGATCATGGCCTGGTGATAGAGTTGGGTGAATTACCGGCACTGGTATTGCTTGCCGGACGCTATGAAGGCGTGGATGAGCGTTTGATAGGGCGTCAGGTTGATTATGAAATCTCTATTGGCGATTACGTGCTTTCTGGCGGCGAACTGGCCGCGATGGTGCTGATTGATTGCCTGGTGCGGCAAATGCCAGGCGTGCTTGGCGATCCCGAATCGGCCAGTCAGGACTCATTTGTGGCGGGATTGCTGGATTTTCCCCAATATACGCGGCCAGAGATATATCGGGGAAATGCGGTGCCGGAAGTTCTGATGTCCGGCAATCATGCCAGGATCAAGCGCTGGCGTTTACAGCAGTCCCTGGGAAGGACATGGCTGAGACGACCGGATTTGCTGGCATTGAAAATAGAACATGGCCTGACGAGTGAAGAAAAGGAGTTGCTGGAAGAATTCAAGCATGCTTCAATCAACCAACTGAAATCAAGGAATATAAAGTAAGGAGCAGCAAATGAATCTGATCGAACAACTTGAAAACGAAGAAATCAGCCGCCTTGGCAAGACAATTCCGGATTTCGCCCCTGGAGACACCGTGATCGTTAACGTCAAAGTGGTTGAAGGCGATCGTAAACGGATACAAGCTTATGAAGGCGTTGTCATCGCCAAGCGCAACCGTGGCCTCAATTCAGCCTTTACCGTGCGTAAAGTATCCAGCGGCGAGGGCGTGGAGCGGACTTTCCAGACCTATTCACCGCTGATTGCCAGCATAGAGATCAAGCGTCGCGGGCGATGTCCGTCGTGCCAAGCTTTATTATCTGCGGGATCGTTCCGGCAAGTCGGCGCGTATCCGCGAAAAGCTTCCAGCCCGTGCTACGGTAAAGAAGGCGGCACCGAAAGCGAGCTAACCTGAGGGTTAAGCGTAGCCGCTCTTGACGAGGAGTGAGAGCGACGTTGAATTGCCGACTGCTACCCGGCAGCCGTCGGGCTTGAAGGATTTCGCCGCTTTCTGGCCAATAGAATAACTATTGGCCTTCAAAATCCGATCGTCCTCACCAGTCACTTTTTCGCTGCGATTCTTCAAGTCCGACAGGCGCTAGATAAGATAGGGAAACAGTCGGCCGCTTGATTGGCCTGGTGGTCTTACGCTGTTACACTACGAACTTCAGCTTTCGCATGTTCCCGTCCCTTTGAGAGGACCATCGCCTTTGAGGCCTGGTGAAACCTGGTCGCCCTTTTCTGACTTAGACCAGGTCTGAACCGAAAAATAGCGTTACGCCAGTTATTCCAAAACAATGCAGCAAATAGTCAGCGCTCAGTTTCTGTTTCGGCTCCGGCTTATTCTCAATTTCCTTATACCAGATATCGTAAACTTCATCCGGCCATAGTGATTTGATCCAGACGATCACGTCATCGATTTCCTGATTTGTCAATTTTCCATTCCACGCTGGCATACCGGCACCCGGACTACCTACCCGAATCATTGTTTCCAATGTTTCGGTTGAGTGATGCCAAGCATGAGCGCTGCCGTCCAGTGGAGGCGGTGGATATCTGCCGTCAGCCGCCGGTATTTCGCCAACCTGGAGTAGCCTCGCCATTTGGTCCATGACAACTTGCACAATTTTTCGATAAATGGCCTCGCCACGCTTGATTTTTTCCGGACCCAGCTTGCGTGCCGCCAGGTTTTTTGGTTGTTCCGCCGGTGCCGCGGACAGAGCCGGCAGCCGGGCGGCTCCGGTTCAGCAACAGGCGGGGAGGGCCGGCGGTGGGTGCAGCGGGGAGGCGCGGGTGTAAGCAGGCGGTGCTTCGATGTTGCGGCAGGCGGCTTGGATTCGCCGCAACCCGCAATAATGCCGATCACCGCACTTGCGAGAATGAAATGATGCAGGCTCATGGCCGCTTGCCTTTTGTGCCAACCATTCTTGCCAGGTATTCCGCATATGGTCAGGAATGCAAAGAAACGTACTGGCGTCAGAGAAAGCTTCCTGATCTCTCTTTCATGCCTGGGGGTAATGTTATAGGAATTTCATACGCTTCATTTCAATCTCATCAAAGATTCTTTTGGATCAGATGGAAGGTGGCGGCTGTACACTGTCGTATCCCCTTGTTTGTTGATTAAAAGTACATCATAAGGATCGCTACGCGCGCCTTCCATGCCGGGAGAACCATGCGGCATGCCTGGAGCGGTCAAGCCAATAGCGCGGGGACGCTCCTTGAGAAACCGCTTGATATCCTGTGCGGGCACGTGGCCTTCAATCGCATAACCGTCAACCAAAGCAGTATGGCATGAACCCAGCGTAGTGGAGATGCCCGCACGCTCGCGTGCCTCCTTGTTGCCTACATCGTGGGTATTGACGGTAAAACCATTCGCGCGCATATGGTCGACCCATTTTGCGCAGCATTTGCAGGTCGAGCTCTTGTAGACATCGACTGTTGTGCGTGGCATGAGCGACGCTCCCGCAAAGGTGCCGATCAGAATAGACCCGGCTAATAAAGTGAGAATTGATTTTTTCATTTTGTCTCCACTTCAATTGTTCCTTTCATACCTGTTCATACCCTTGAAATGACCTGGCATCGGGCAGGAGAAATTTATCGTTCCGGCTTCAGTGAAATGCCATACCAGTTCCCCGGTCTTGCCCGGATTGACGCTGATCATGTTGGGTTCATCGGGATGTTCCATGTCGGGAAATTTTTTCATCATTTTGGCATGCTTATCCAGTTCCTCCGGGGTACCGATCATCATCTCATGCTTTTTTTTACCGGTATTCTTAAGCAGAAATTTTATTGTTTCACCCTGTTTCACATTTATTTCCGAAGGCTTAAAGCGGTTATCCACCATTGTTATTTCAACAGTGCGCGAAATCTTGCCTGGATCACCCGGGCTGCCGATAGATGTGTCTCCTTCTCCATCACGCTGACGATTCTCATCGGCAAAGGCGCCGGACCGAGATCAAGCTCAAGGTTAAAGCAGATGCGATCAAGATCTTTTTCATGTGATTTCCCTCTCGGCAGAGATTCGAATTCCCATTGTCAATATCAACCCATTTGCTATTAGGGATACCTCAATGCAAATATAGCAAAAAGCAAAAATCCCCCCGCAGCCCGTTTTGCCCCAAACTCTGCCAGTTGCGATCAGATTTCCTATACGCAGGTAGGAGGGAACTCATTTTACATTATTATCCGGAGCATTATCCGATGGCTGGCTTCCATTCAACGCCTCAAGCCGTACGCCGCCGACATGAATTAACATCTTGACCGCGGGGATTGGAAAGAGGTAATGTCTTGCCGGAAATAGACTGAGAAGCGGCAGCGGAGTTCCTTACTTTCAGGCTGACGGAGCCGATACCCCTTTTGGGTTTTTGGGCATATAGGCAGCGCTGAGCCAATTTCTCGACATCCGCGGATTATACAGGTAGACCTGCGAAGCGCTATGCCTTGAGCCGAACCCGTATCGTCCTGAGCATTTACTTT
>CAWKMH010000071.1:0-29871 GCA_963850515.1 uncultured beta proteobacterium | reverse complement strand
ATCTATAAAGGACTGCTCCCACGCAGTCTTTCCCTAAGGTGGAAATATGGGTAGGCATTCTCGCCCATTTACTTTCTGTTCAGTAAGCTCATGGGCATTACCTATATTTATATGAGGTAAGTACAGTACCAGAAAAACAAGCTCGAACAATGAGAGTGACGATATCGCCTGTCAGCGATAAATGACAAAGCAGAAACTTTGGGCTTCCATATCCCTAAGGTTACCCGTGACGGGCAACCGCTGGATGGAAAGCGCAGAGTTGGTTACCTACTCGATACCATTAAGTCAGGAAGCTTGGGACTCGTTGTCCGACGGCGCAAGAAGAAGGCAGCCGCGCCGGCTGCGCCCAGCAACAGCACGATCTCTGTGGCGCCAAAGCCTGAGCCATGGCCATCGTGACCTCCACCCCCTCCGACATGTACTGGGATGCGCACCGCTGTCGTCATCTTCCCACCCTTCTCTGTCTCCAGTAGCAAGGCATACTGGCCGAGTTCTTCCAGGTTCAGCGAGAAGGTGATGCTTCCAGAGGCGTACTCTTTGGCTGGTATGGACATAATCCATGCTCCCCCGCCGCCCTCTCCATGCCCTTCCATAACCATACGGACTGCAATTGGTATTTCCCGAGAGTCGAGATCCGTCAAATCTACAGTGAAATACAACTCGCCAACTTCCGGCACATGATCGCAATACGCATGGGTGGGCGGAAGTGCGCCCTTCGGTTTTTCATAAGCACTGAAGGCAACGGGAAAAGCACCCGATTTGATGGCACAGTCTCCCGAATGATGGCCTTCATGAGCAAGCATAAGCTGGGCGTGGACTGGCAGCGTCACCAGTGCTACGAGCGTAGCACACGCTAGCCCAGCAACCCACTCAAACATTTTCTTCATAGTATCTCCGGTTTCGAATTCGCAAATTCATCGCGCACAGCGCTGACGATAGTAAAAGATTGTATAACAAACCGTCCGGGAATAGGAAATAGAGTACGTCCGGTCGTTTCGCGAAAAGATGAGCTGATCAAGTTTAAATATGTTTACCCCAGCGTCGCCACGATTGCGGCATGCGATAAATCCAGGCAGTCCAATTATGTGCTTATCTCAACCATGAGCAGCTTGGTGAAGTATTGTTGGGCTCCGGTATAAAGGCGTGATGAGGGCATATGGCGATTGTGTCATGGAATTATTCAGTGAATCGAACGAGAATTCAATCATCGAATCAATATGATCCCCGCATCGCTTTCGCGACCTCAGTTTGTGTGAGGACCGCTTTTTTCTTTGGATATGGAGGTTGGCCTCATACAAAACAAAATGAAGCTGGCCGGTAAGCCGGGTTCTGTCGTGGACAGTCATTCCTCTAGGCGTGCGGTTGCCCGCAAGCTCAAGCAACCTACCCGCAGGCTCAGCGAGCCGCATCATTGCCTGCCTATTTGGTCTTGCTCCGGATGGAGGTTACCGCGTTTCACCGTAACTTAATACGCTCGTCTCTGTGGCCCTATTCCTCACCTCACGGCGGCCGGCCATTAACCGGCATCCTGCTGTATGGAGCCCGGACTTTCCTCCCCCTGCCTTCCATTACTGAAAAGCAGGCAGCGACTGTCTAGCCAGCTTCGATCGCGATAATACCCTAACCCGGCAAAGAGGAAGCAAACTTCTCAATCAAGATTTATTTGCTGAAACAACCGGTTTATGAAATATTCGAGTTATGATCCTGATTTGAAAGACGGATGGCCCGGATGAACCTTAGAAAACTGCTTATCTCGGCGTTAGTGCTTATCCTTTCCGGATGCGCTTTATTGCATCATCAGGAACCACTTCGTATTTCTGTAGCGGGACTTGATCCCCTGGAGGGACAAGGCATGGAAGCGCGCTTTGCGGTACAGCTCAGGATCCAGAACCATAGCGACCAACCGGTCGATTATGACGGCATTGCGCTTGATCTAGATTTACGTGGAATGAGCTTCGCGAGCGGTGTTAGCGATCAGCGCGGCACCATCCCGCGTTTTGGAGAAACGGTTATTACTGTGCCTGTGACCGTGCCCGCAACCGCAATTATTCGTCATGCGTTTGACTTGGCTACCGGCGATCGTACAAAAGCCGAATACCAGCTGCACGGCCGACTGGGCGGAGCGGGGCTCGCTATTGGAAGAAGCTTCAACTCCACGGGAGAAATTACCTTACCAACTCTGCCGTCAGAGGAAGTGCAGTAAATACGCGTGCACGGTTGTCCTAACGCGACGCCGACTTGCCTGATGAACCCGCATACCCCACCTTGGAAGTGTAGTTATGCAATATCCGATTGATTAACACCATATCGTGCGCGATATTCTTCCATCGCACGCAGGTTGTGCGCCAACTCCTTCCTGTTCCGCAGATAATCGATGATGCTGTCCAGGTTGGCGATGCTTGTGCCGCTAATACCAAATTCATGACGCACCTCCTGCATGGCAGAAAGCGTTCCGCTGCCACGCTCCATCCGATCCAGCGCAATGATGAGCCCCCCGGGAATGGCACCGGCACCGAGGATATAACCAACGGATTCACGTACTGACGTTCCGGCGGAAAT
Organism: uncultured beta proteobacterium; assembly: GCA_963850515.1. Taxonomy (GTDB): domain Bacteria; phylum Pseudomonadota; class Gammaproteobacteria; order Burkholderiales; family Nitrosomonadaceae; genus Nitrosospira. The sequence goes on along the minus strand of CAWKMH010000071.1, from coordinate 27,312 downwards.
TACATCGTCAACCATCAGTACTCGTCCGCCCAGCGGCGCGCCCACGAGGTTTCCGCCTTCGCCGTGGTCTTTCACTTCTTTACGATTGAAACAGAAAGGGTAGTTATACCCGCGCTCGGCCAGCTCGATGGCTATGGCGCTAACCAGTGGAATGCCTTTGTAGGCGGAGCCGAACAGCATGTCAAACGGAAGCTGGGCGGCAAGAATGGCTTTGGCGTAAAATTGACCCAGCTTTTTCAGAGAGTCGCCATCGTTAAATAGTCCGGCATTGAAAAAATATGGCGACATTCGCCCGGCTTTAGTTTTAAATTCGCCGAAACAAAGTACATGGCGGCTGATGGCGAATTCAATAAATTCCTGGCGAAAATTGGACATTGCAATGACGAACCCGAGAAGACAGATATGCGAATTATAACGGTTAACCTGAACGGGATACGCTCTGCGGCAAACAAGGGGTTCTTTCAATGGCTGCCGACACAGGACGCTGACATCGTATGCATGCAGGAGTTGAAAGCACAGGCCACTGATATTACTCGCGAAATAGCATCACCTGATGGCTATCACGGCTATTTTCATTGCGCTGAAAAGAAAGGATACAGCGGCGTAGGAACGTACAGCCGATGCAAGCCGGATAACATTATCGAGGGCCTGGGCATCGCCGAGATCGACGCGGAAGGACGTTTTCTGCGCCTCGACTTTGGCAGAATGAGCGTGATATCGGTCTATTTCCCTTCCGGCTCGAGCGGCGAACATCGGCAAGCCGCAAAATTCTTCTTTCTGGAGCGATTTTTCCCCATGCTTAAACAATTGGCAGATTGCGGCAGAGAGATCGTTTTATGCGGCGACTGGAATATTGCCCACAAGGAAATCGACCTGAAAAACTGGCGATCCAATCAAAAAAATTCGGGCTTTCTCCCGGAAGAACGCACTTGGCTTACTGGCGTTTTTCACGAGCTTGGATTTGTCGACGTATTCCGTCAAATCAATCCTGAACCTGAGCAATATACGTGGTGGTCCAATCGAGGGCAGGCATGGGCAAAAAATGTGGGCTGGCGCATCGATTATCAGATCGCTACCCCCGGAATTGCCGCCACGGCCAAGGCTGTTTCCATTTATAAGACGGAACGGTTTTCTGATCATTCCCCGCTTATTATCGACTACGACTACAGCTTATGATCCCGAATCAGGTAATCGATCAATTGGATGCCCTGCCTCGAATGCCGGATTTGGCCTGATGCCCGCTGCCTTGTCCGGCTGGCTTCACGCTTTTCGTATTTACACCCACCCACGGGTGTTGGGAATGCTGTCATTGGGTTTCTCTGCCGGGTTGCCGCTGTTACTGGTACTGGGGACCTTGTCATTCTGGTTACGGGAAGCGGGGATAGATCGCTCCACTATTGGCCACTTGAGCTGGATAGGATTGGCTTATGGCTTCAAATGGATGTGGTCCCCGCTGGTGGATCGTCTGCCGTTGCCCCTATTAACCCGCTTACTGGGCCGACGGCGCGCATGGCTTTTGCTATCGCAAGTCTCCATTGTCGTCGCCCTGATCGGCATAGCGAACACAGATCCGCTCGAAAATTTGACGCATACGGTCTTTTTTGCCTTGGCCGTCGCTTTCGCTTCTGCAACGCAGGACATTGCACTGGACGCATACAGAATCGAAGCGGTGTCGCTAAGGCTTCAAGGCGCAATGGCTGCCACCTATCAAGCAGGTTATCGCATGGCGATGATTCTGGCTTCCGCTGGCGCTTTATGGATAGCAGCGGCGGTAGATCCTTCGGAAGCGACCTATGACTATGCTCCCTGGCGAACTGCCTATCTGGCGATGGCGGCCTTTATGATGATCGGGATTATTACCACGCTCATAATACGGGAGCCCGACGTTCCCGTTAACCGTCTTATCTCGGAGAATGAAGATCGCGCCAAGGCTGCTATTGCGCACTGGAATCTGAGCGTACGGCTCACGCAACTGCTGGCCTGGCTGTATGGGGCAATGGTCGCGCCCTTCCGGGACTTTATCGTGCGCCATGGCGGACAAGCATTGCTGATTCTGGCTTTAATCGCGGTCTACCGCATTTCGGATGTGGTGATGGGCGTGATGAGCAACCCGTTTTATGTAGACATGGGATATTCCAAGGATGAGGTGGCAACAGTCTCCAAGGTTTATGGGGTAGTCATGACGATCGCTGGCGCGGCCATCGGCGGCGTATTCATAGCGAAAATCGGCATTATGCGCACGCTTTTTCTCGGAGCAGTATTGTCAGCGGCGACTAATCTTCTGTTTGTCTGGCTCACAGGGCGCGGACACGACGTAACTGGACTCATATTCACCATTTCCGCCGATAACCTTTCAGCGGGCATTGCCTCTTCCGCTTTTATCGCCTATCTTTCCGGCCTGACCAACTCCGCCTATTCCGCCACGCAATATGCTCTGTTCAGTTCGGTGATGTTGTTGTTGCCAAAATTTATCGCCGGGTTCAGCGGCGACTTTGTCGATGCTTACGGTTATGCCAGTTTTTTTACCGGCACAGCGCTGCTTGGTATTCCTGTGCTGGTTTTAGTGTGGCTGGCCGGGCGGGCAAAATTTGAAACTGCGGATCCCGCAATGCCTCGCACCTAAAGAACCCTGCGCTTACTTCTGCTGTTCGAACCGATAAAACGCCAGCATTCCCAGCAAATTAGGCAGAAATGTATTCTGATGATTGCCATTCAGCACCCGGCGTTCGAGAATGCGGGCGCCATGCTGGCTGCAAAATTCTTCAAAATCGCCAAGCGTGCAATTATGAATGTTGGGCGTGTCGAACCATTGATAGGGCAGCGCTTCCGAAACCGGCATATGGCCGGCTAAAACCTGCAAGGCGATTTTTCCAATAGCCGAAATTCGGAAATGAAACAATACCCTCTTTACTCACCCTTAGCATTTCCTTCACGATTCGCTCGGTATTTTTGACCGCCTGCAGTGTTTGGGAGAGCACTACATAATCGAATGAATCCGATTCGAAACTCTGCAGGCCCGACTCCAGATCGCTCTGAATTACGTTCACGCCATTATTGAAACATGCCAGAACATTGGCGTCATCAATTTCAACGCCGTAGCCCCGGACGTCACGCGTATCACGCAAGAAACACATGAGCGAACCGTCACCGCAGCCGAGATCAAGTACTCTCGTACCTGGCTTTACCCATGCCGCGATTACACCGAAATCCGGACGAAGCGCAACGGATGGACTACATTCTTCAACACCGGCCACGTCGTCAGTATTTGCGCGATCCATTATTTCCGACAAGTAAGATTTACAAGCTTCAGCTGGGATGACGGCCATCAAGAAGCACGACATAAGGAAATGTAACAATATTGCGTATTGTAGCGTCTAATAACAGATCGCATGCAAGCCCAGATTGGGTCAACTCGCAAAAGCTGCGGCTACATGTCTAAAACCCCAGATCTTTCCAGATTCTATCCACCCGCTCCTTTACCGCAACATCCATCACAATTGGCGTGCCCCATTCGCGGTTCGTCTCCCCCGGCCATTTGTTGGTAGCGTCCAGCCCCATCTTTCCGCCCAGGCCCGATACCGGACTGGCGAAATCAAGGTAATCTATCGGCGTATTTTCCACGATCAGTGTATCGCGCGCGGGGTCCACGCGCGTGGTAATGGCCCAGATGACTTCCTTCCAATCACGGATATTGACGTCGTCGTCAGTGACAATGATGAATTTGGTATACATGAATTGCCGCAGAAAACTCCATACGCCGAACATAACTCGCTTGGCGTGGCCCGCGTACTGCTTTTTCATGCTCACCACCGCCATGCGATATGAACAGCCTTCCGGTGGCAGATAAAAGTCGACGATTTCGGTAAACTGCTTTTGCAGCAATGGCACGAACACTTCATTGAGCGCCAAACCAAGTATGGCCGGTTCGTCCGGTGGCTTGCCCGTGTATGTCGAATGATAAATCGGGTCATGCCGCATGGTGATGCGCTCGACGGTAAATACCGGAAAGGTTTCCTGCTCGTTGTAATAGCCGGTATGATCGCCGAATGGGCCTTCCAACGCCGTTTCTCCGGGGTGGATATACCCTTCCAGTACGATTTCGGCACTCGCCGGAACCTGCAGATCATGGCTCAGGCATTTCACGATCTCCGTTTTTGCACCACGCAGCAAACCGGCGAACTGGTACTCGCTCAGGCTGTCGGGTACCGGTGTGACGGCACCGAGTATGGTCGCCGGGTCTGCTCCCAACGCCACAGCCAACGGATAAGGCTGCCCTGGATTAGCCAGACAAAAATCGCGAAAATCCAACGCACCGCCACGATGGGCCAGCCAGCGCATAATGAGCTTATTCGGCCCGATCACCTGCTGGCGATAAATCCCCAAATTCTGTCGCGTCTTGTGCGGCCCCCGAGTGACAGTCAATCCCCAGGTGACCAGCGGACCTGCATCTCCCGGCCAGCAAGTCTGGATCGGCAGCCTGCCGAGATCCACATCCTTACCCTCCCATACGATATCCTGGCAGGGTGCTCTAGAAAGCTCTCTCGGCGCCATATTGAGTACCTGTTTCAGGACGGGCAGTTTGTCCCATGCATCCCTCAGCCCTTTGGGCGGATCAGGTTCCTTGAGATACGCCAGAAGTTTACCGACTTCTCGCAATGCCTCGACCGAATCCTGCCCCATGCCCATCGCTACGCGCCTTGGCGTACCGAACAGGTTTCCCAGCACAGGAATGGTATGTCCCTTGGGCTTTTCAAACAGGATGGCGGGACCGCCGGCTTTCAATGCCCGGTCGCAGATTTCGGTCATTTCCAGATACGGATCGATTTCGACCGTTACGCGCTTCAGTTCCCCCTGCTTCTCCAATTGGGCGATGAAATCGCGCAGATCCTTGTATTTCATACTGATGAGACCTCATTTATCAGGTAATCAAGCGCGATACCAACGAAAATCGCCGCGCCGACCCAGTTGTTATGCAAAAAGGCTTTGAAGCAGCGGGCGCGGTCGCGATCGTGAATCAGGCGGTACTGGTAAAATACCAATCCCAGCGCGACGATGAGACTCGCGTAGTAAATAGTGCCGAGTTTCTGGATCAGCCCCACGACGATCATGGCGCACAGAAACAGGATATGGCACAGCATCACGCCGACTACGTCGAAACGGCCGAAAGTAATGGCGGACGTCCTGATCCCGATCTTGAGATCGTCAACTTTATCCACAATGGCATATTCGGTATCGTAAGCAATCACCCAAAGCAGATTCGCCACCATCAATAGCCAGGCAATATAGGGCACCTCTCCCGTCTGCGCGGCAAAAGCCATTGGAATCCCGAAACTGAAAGCGATGCCGAGGTAGGCTTGCGGCATCGCAAAGAAACGTTTGGTGAACGGATAGCTCGCGGCCAGAAATAGCGCCAGCACCGATAGCGCAAGCGTAAGACGGTTCAGCGGCAGTATCAGCAGAAACGCGGACAGACTTAATCCCGCTGCCAGCAGCAACGCTTCTTTGGAACTCAATTTGCCGGTCGCCAATGGACGATTTTTGGTGCGCTCCACATGCGAATCGAAATTGCGGTCTGCATAGTCGTTGACGACGCAACCGGCGGAACGCATCAGTACGGTACCCAGTATAAATATCACAAGGATATCGTGCTGGGCATGCCGCCGGCGGCAAGCCATAAACCCCATAATGTCGGCCATAGCAGCAGAAGAATACCGATGGGCTTATCCAGGCGCATCAGTTTTTCATAATGGCCAAGACGTTGTGTGAGCGTCACTGTGTCAACTCCAGAATGGAAGGAAGAAATACTTCGGTGACGAGTATGGATTGCCCTTTCAAACTGAATAAGGAGCGCCGCGCCCAAAGACCAGGCGGTTTTGCCTGCAAATGCCGGCAGGCACGAATGAAAAGCGGATGCGTTGAATTCAGTTTTTTGAAGCGAAGCGGTGTACGCTTGACCACTGGATTGGTAAATAATACCGTACCCAGTGACCTGCTGCCCAAGCCGCTCAACCCGCGCCATGCGCCCCTCAGATCTTTCCTCGCCACTACCGAATGGGCAAATACCACCGGCGTATCACCGCAATACAAGTACACCTCCCGTACCAATGCCAACTCGTTTCGACGCAGATTCATCATCGCAAGTTCATCGACGCACACCCCGGCCAAGCGCTGGAATACCGGCTTGACACGAAAATTGCCGCAACAATGCTGCTGGATGAGCTGAGTGAGTGAACCACGGTTCAGCAACCACCCTCGAGCTTGGGGTGATATGGAAGACGGCGCAGGATACCAGGCCGATAACTGGGCAGCGTTCATCGCAGCGAAACCAAAAAAGGGTGAATTATGCCGCATATTCCAGCGCGGCTGAATCCTATCCTTTCCACGGCGGACTGCTCGAGCATCACTCGGGCTCTTTCTTATCAAGACTAGAAAACTCTCCAGGCTCATGTGTCGATAAAGGAGTATACAAGCGGTATGGAAATGTATGAAATTGACATGAGTTTGAAAAAAGTGTCAATTGGGCTGAATTTATATTCTGGAAGGCTATAATTTCTTAACAGCAGTAGAGTTCAGGATGCGAATGCGCGCGTACCAAGGATACGCGAATAAGGAACTCATTCCCGTCGCCGGCATTATGCGTCGGGGAAATATCAAATCGCCCATCGTTTTGATTTTCGAGCAAAGTCATGCGCTACGCCGGATAATTCAAGCCGCCTTATATCTCCGCACATGTTCGTTCTATGGAGAGGCGAAGCAACACGATAGACGAGCAATTTGCTCGTGTTTCGAAAGGAGCAGCCATTATCGAAAAAGACGGACGATCGCCTTATACCGTAAACCGCGAAGCGTTCCTCTTTCCTGCCTCCTTTGCGCAGCAAAGGCTATGGTTTTTCGAGCAATTGCATCCGGGCAGTGCGGTTTATCATTTGAGCACCGTGCTGCCATTCGAGGGTCCGCTGGACCGGCAGGCGCTGGAAGACAGCCTGGCCGACCTGCTCGACCGCCACGAGGCGCTGCGCACCACCTTCGCCGCGGTGGACGGCGTGCCGGTACAACTCATTGCCCCAAGCTTGCGTATCGACCTGCCGCTGGTGGATGTCAGCCAGCCCCCGGCTGACTGCCTGGCACGCGCCCGCGCCCATCACGCCGCGGCACTTGCCGCTCCTTTCGATCTTGTCCATGGTCCGCTGCTGCGCGCCAGCCTGGTGCGCCTCGAGAGCGACTATCACTGGCTGGTGCTGGTGCTGCATCATATCGTCGCAGACGGCTGGTCGCTGGAGATCCTGCACCGCGATCTTCGCGCGCTCTATGCAGGCAGGGTGAAAGGCGGACAGCCGCATGCAGGCTGCCGGCACTGCCGATCCAGTATGCCGACTTCGCCTGCTGGCAGCGGCGCATTCTACAGGGCGAGCGGCTGGACGGACTGTTCGCCTACTGGCAGAGGCAGCTGGAGGATGCCCCGGCGCAGCTTGCCCTGCCTTCCGACCGGCCACGTCCGGCACAGTCGAGTTATCGCGGCGGGCGCTGCGGTGTATGCCTCAACGCGTCGCTTACCGCGCGCTTGCGCGACGCTGGGACAAAACCGGGGCGCCACCTTGTTCATGACGCTTCTGGCTGCCTTTGGCGCGCTGTTGTCGCGCTATAGCGGACAGTCCGACCTGGTGATCGGCACCCCCATTGCCAATCGCACCCGCAGCGAACTGGAAGGACTGATCGGATTCTTCGTCAATACGCTCGCCTTGCGCCTCGACCTGTCGGGCGATCCGTCATTTACCGCGCTGCTCGAGCGCGTGCGCACGGTGGCAACCGAGGCGTACGCGCATCAGGATCTGCCCTTCGAGATGCTGGTGGCCAGGCTCGCCCCGGCACGACATCTGAGCCAGGCGCCGCTATTCCAGGTGATGTTCGCGCTGCAAAACGTGCCTTCTCAGGAGCAGGAAGGAGAAGAAGAGAAGGCGTCCGCATCCGCCAGCCAGGACCGGGACGAGTCGGGCACGGCCAAGTTCGATCTGCTGCTTTCCCTGGTCGACGACGGGCGCCAGGTAACTGGATATTTTGAATATAGTGCCGATCTTTTCGATGCTGCAAACCATCGGCCGGATGGCCAGGCATTTTGAAGTTCTACTGGCGGGCGCCGCCGCTGATCCGGAACGCCAGCTTTAGCGATCTACCCCTTCTCACCGAAGCCGAGCGGGAACAACTTTTGGTCGAATGGAATGATACGCGTACCGAGTATCCTCGGGATGCGTGCATTCACGAGCTATTCGAGGAGCAGGCAAAAAAACGTCCGGATACGATTGCCCTTGTACTGGAGGAGCACCATCTGACCTATGGCGAACTCAATACTCGTGCCAACCAGCTCGCGCACCGCCTGCGCCGTCTTGGCGTTGTTCCGGAGACGTTCCGGTTGGGGTCTGCCTTGAGCGTTCCTTTGATCTGATCATCGCTCTGCTCGGTATTCTCAAGGCAGGCGGAGCCTACCTGCCGCTAGACCCCGCCAGCCCTCGTGCCAGGCTATCGGTCATGATGAATGATGCGAGAACAACGGTGGTGCTGACCCGCCGCCGGTTTCTCGATGTACTCCCCGGGCTGCACGGGGAAGCCATGCGGTTGGTTTGCATCGATGATGAATGCGAAGAAATCGCGCGCGAATCTGCGGATAATCCCGTAAGCGGGGCTAGTGGCCGACAATCTCGCCTACGTCTGCTATACGTCGGGCTCTACCGGCATACCCAAGGGTGTTGCGGTCACTCAACGTGCCGTGGTACGGCTGGTAAAGAATACCGACTACGCTACATTTGCCTCCGATGACGTATTTCTTCAGTTTGCGCCGATTGCGTTCGACGCTTCAACCTTCGAAATTTGGGGCTGCCTGCTTAACGGCGCGCGGTTGGTAATCATGCCTGCGGCCGCGCCATCGCTCGAAGAGCTTGCGGACGTGATCCAGCACCACCGGGTTAGTACGCTCTGGCTGACATCCGGACTTTTTCACCAGATGGTCGATGCCCATTGTGAACGTCTGAATACGGTGCGCCAGCTCATCACCGGCGGGGATGTATTGTCGCCGGACCATGTCCGCAGAATGCGCGAGCAACACCCGCAGTGCGTGTTGATCAATGCGTATGGCCCTACCGAAAACACCACATTCACCACGTGCTATCCGGTGCCCCCGGCAGAGAAGCATCCACAGCCCCATATCCCCATACCCTCGGCCGGCCGATTGCCAATACTGAGATCTACGTGCTGGACGACCGGCTTCAACCGGTACCCATCGGCGTGCCGGGAGAACTCTATATCGGCGGCGAAGGCCTTGCCCGCGGCTACCTCCACCAACCGGCCCTCACCGCCGAGCGATTCATCCCCCATCCGTTCCGTTCAGGAGCACGCCTGTACCGGACCGGAGACTGGGTGCGCTATCTTCCCGATGCAAACCTGGAGTTTCTCGGACGGCGTGATCAGCAGGTCAAGGTGCGCGGATTCCGCGTCGAACTGGGTGAAGTGGAAGCAGCGCTGCGCGGATATCCGGACGTTCGCGAGGCGGTGGCGACGGTGCGTGAAGACACGCCCGGCGACAAGCGCCTGGTCGCTTATGTGGTGACGGATAAGCCACCTCCTGTGAGCGAATGGCGGCATTTTTTGCAAGCACGGCTGCCCGGACTACATGGTGCCTTCGGCATTTGTCGCGTTGGCGGCCTTGCCGCTGACCGCCAATGGCAAGGTCGACCGATCGGCCTTGCCCATCCCTGCGATAGCAAGGGAAACCGCGGCGGTGGCGCCGCGCACTGAAGACGAGCGCCGGCTGGCGGATATATTTGCCGAGGTGCTCCACCTTCCCCAGGTCGGCATCCACGATAATTTCTTCGAACTGGGCGGTCATTCGCTGCTCGCCACGCAGGCGGTCTCGCGAATCCGCGATATTATGCATGCGGTGGTCCCACTGCATGTTTTCTTCGAGGCGCCTACCGTGGCCGAGCTTGCGCTGCGGCTGGGGCCCCGTTCGGCGTCGCAGCCGATCCCGCGCCGCAATGGAAATGGCCCTTATCCCCTTCCTATCCCCTTTCCTTTGCCCAGCAGCGCCTGTGGTTTCTTGATCAGCTTTCTCCGCAAAGTGCGGTATACAACCTTTGCACCACCCTTTCCTTTCACGAGCCGCTGGATGCGGCAATCCTTCGAAAAAAGCCTGGCCGAAATCGTGCGGCGGCATGAAATCCTGCGCACGACTTTTGATGCCATTGACGGGCAAGGCGTCCAGATCATTGCGCCGCCTTCATCGCCTGCACTGACCGTCATCGATTTACGCCATAAGCCAGAGGGCGAGGCCAGACAGATAACGGGACAAACGACGAGACTTACAACGACGCCATCCAGCGAGACAACCAATAAGACAACCAATGAAACGGCGAATGAAATAATCAGGGCGGATGCCGAGTACGCCGTTCGATCTCGCGCGCGGACCGCTCCTTCGGGCGACGCTGCTACGCATCAGTGATTCGGATCAAATCCTGGTGCTGACCATGCACCATATCGTTGCGGACGGATGGTCCATCGGCATACTCAAGCGGGAACTGCAAAGCCCTTCTCGCAGCCTACTCGGATGGCCGGCCTTCGCCATTGCCGGAATTGCCGATCCAGTATGCCGACTTCGCCTGCTGGCAACGGAGTGTCCTGCAAGGGGACCCGTTGAATGGTCTGTTCGCCTACTGGCAGAAGCATCTGGAGGATGCTCCGGCGCAGCTTGTCCTGCCTTCCGACCGGCCGCGCCCGGCAGTACAAACTTTCCGCGGCGCTTCCCTGTCAGCATCCCTGCCCGCCAGGTTGACGGCAGGATTGCGAGCCCTTTCGCAACGGCAAGGCGCCACCTTGTTCATGACGCTCCTGGCTGCTTTTGGCGCGCTGTTGTCGCGCTACAGCGGACAGTCCGACCTGGTGATCGGCACCCCCATTGCCAATCGCACCCGCAGCGAACTGGAAGGACTGATCGGATTCTTCGTCAATACGCTCGCCTTGCGCCTCGACCTTTCGGGCGATCCGTCATTTACCGCGCTGCTCGAGCGCGTGCGCACGGTGGCAACCGAGGCGTACGCGCATCAGGATCTGCCCTTCGAGATGCTGGTGGCCAGGCTCGCCCCGGCACGCCATCTGAGCCAGACACCGCTCTTCCAGGTGATGTTCGCGCTGGAAAATCTTCCCCAGGAAACGCTCGCCGAAATCCACGGGCCTCAAATCATAGCGCCGCCTGGCAGTAGCTCCGATTCGAAACACGCGGCGCGGCAAAGTTCGATCTTACCCTCGCAATTACCGAGTTCGATGATGGGATGACGGCCACCTTCGAATATGCCACAGATCTTTTTGACTCGATGACCATTCGGCGAATGCTCGGTCATTTCCTGGTACTGCTCGAAGGCGTCGTTGCCAAGGCGGAACAGCGGCTATCCGAACTGCCCCTGCTTTCCTCGGTCGAACGGCAGCAACTTCTGATCGAATGGAACGCTACCGCTGCCGCGTTTCCCCGCGATGACTGCATCCATACATTGTTCGAGATCCAGGCAGCGCGAACGCCGGACGCGGTAGCCCTTGAAACGGACAATGAACGGCTCACCTATGCGCAACTGAACCATCAGGCCGATCAGTCTCGCCGCGCATTTGCGTGGAGCCGATGCACAGGATGGACAACGGATCGATGCGGACACGCCCATAGGATTGCTGACTGATCGCGGCATTGGAATGGCCGTTGGCGCTCTCGGCATCCTCAAGGCCGGGGCCGCGTATGTTCCCATCGATTCCACATTTCCCGAGGAGCGGATCGCTTTCATTCTTTCCGATACCGCCGCACCTGCGGTGGTAACCCGCGAAGCGTTCAGGGAGCGTCTCGCCGGCTACAACGGACGCGTCATCACCATAGATTCCGCCACTGAAGACGGAAACATGATGGGGAAAAGGTGACCGACAGCAGGCTCGCAGTGAATGCGAATGTCAGGCCGGAGAATCTTGCATACATCGTCTACACTTCGGGCTCTACCGGCAGCGCCGAAAGGGCGTCATGGTGCCACACCGGGCGCTGGTCAACCATGCCGCGGCGGTCTCGGCTTCCTATGCGCTTTGCGCAACGGATCGCGTGCTGCAGCTCGCCTCTCCCGCGTTCGATGTGGCGGCGGAGGAGATTTTCCCTTCCTGGCTGTGCGGAGCCACCGTCGTCGTATGGCCCGAGATTGGCCCTCCGGTATTTTCGGACCTGCTGGACTTCGTCGAAAGCCGCCACCTCAGCGTTTTAAACCTGCCGGCCACCTACTGGCACGGATGGGTGGAAGAACTTGCGAACTTGCGAATGCCCGCAAGCCTGAGACTCGTGATAGTCGGCAGCGAACCGATGATTCCGGCACGATTGGCCGAATGGCAACGGCAGACGGACGGGCGAGTCGCCCTGATCAATGCCTATGGACCCTCCGAGACCACGATCACGGCCACCCTCTGCAAGCTTTCTCCGCCGGCAGTCCCGATAATCCCGGCAATCCCGGCAAACGGTACCGTTCCCAGCTACTGGCAGCCCGCTCCCTGCCGACCCGGCCCCTGACACCTCCATCTGTCTCCCGGTCTCCGTCCCCATATGGCCGGCCGATTGCCAATACTGAGATCTATGTGCTGGACGACCGGCTTCAACCCGTGCCCATCGGCGTGCCGGGAGAACTCTATATCGGCGGCGAAGGACTTGCCCGCGGCTACCTCCACCAACCGGCCCTCACCGCCGAGCGATTCATCCCCCATCCGTTCCGTTCAGGAGCACGCCTGTACCGGACCGGAGATTGGGTACGCTATCTTCCCGATGCAAACCTGGAATTTCTCGGACGGCGCGATCAGCAGGTCAAGGTGCGCGGATTCCGCGTCGAACTGGGTGAAGTGGAAGCAGCGCTGCGCGGATATCCGGACGTTCGCGAGGCGGTGGCGACGGTGCGTGAAGACACGCCCGGCGACAAGCGCCTGGTCGCTTATGTGGTAACGGATAAGCCGCCTCCTGTGAGCGAGTGGCGGCATTTTTTGCAAGCACGGCTGCCCGGACTACATGGTGCCTTCGGCATTCGTGGCGTTGGCGGCCTTGCCGCTGACCGCCAATGGCAAGGTCGACCGATCGGCCCTGCCCATGCCTGCGGTAGCAAGGGAAACCGCGGCGGTGGCGCCGCGCACTGAAGACGAGCGCCGGCTGGCGGATATATTTGCCGAGGTGCTGCACCTTCCCCAGGTCGGCATCCACGATAATTTCTTCGAACTGGGCGGTGACTCGATCCTGGCAATCCAGATCGTCGCCCGGGCGCGCGCACAAGGACTGCGCTTCACTCCCCGCCAGCTTTTCGAGCAGCCGACCATTGCCGGATTGCTGTCCGTCGCAGATGCCGCCATAATCGCGGCTGAGCAGGGAACAGTAACCGGAACCGCGCCGCTTACACCGATCCAGCACTGGTTCTTCGAGCAAAATCTGGTTGATCCGCAGCATTATAACCAGGCGGTACTGCTGCCGGTCTCGCCTGACATCGATGATGACTCGCTGGGTGACGCGTTTTCAACCAGCTTCTGACCCATCATGACGCATTGCGGCTGCGCTTTTTTCGCACCGACGAAGGATGGATGCAGACACTCGCGGATCCGGATGAGGTGACGCCTTATCGCCCGCATCGATCTATCCGGGATTGCACCATCGCAACAGGCAGCAGCGGTAGCGGAGACGGGCAGCGCAGGCACAGGCGAGCCTCGATCTTGCCCGTGGCCCGCTGCTGCGCGCCGTGCTGTTCGACTTCGGTTCCGGGAAAATGCCAAAGTTGCTGATCGTGATCCATCATCTGGCTGTTGATGGCGTTTCCTGGCGCATCCTGCTGGAAGATCTGGATACCGTTTGTGCCCAATGCACGGATCGGACCAGCCGGCCGCCCTGCCGCCAAAAACTACCGCTTTCACATCCTGGGCCGAGAAACTGGCAGCCTACGCAAATCCGGCAAACTCGGCAAACTCGGCATTCTGCGGAAGAGGCGCAGTACTGGCTCGCTGCGTTGCCCGCACAGGCACCACCTCTGCCGACAGATTTGCCTGCGCCGCCGAACGCCAACACGGCCGGATCGAGCCGCACGGTAGTGGTGTCTCTCAGCACAGAAGAAACCACGCGCCTGCTGAGGGATATTGCACGGACTCATCAAGCGCGCATCGATGAAATGCTATTGACCGCCATGGCGCTTGCTTTCGCCCGGTGGACAGGAACCGGCATGCTGCTGGTCGACCTGGAAGGCCACGGCAGGGAAGCGCTTTTTGACGATGTCGATTTGTCGAGGACAGTGGGCTGGTTTACAACGCTCTTTCCGGTAGCGCTCGACGTCAGCGATTACACCGATCCCGTCACGCCTGATCTGGCGCTGCGGCATGTCAAGGAACGGCTGCGTGCAATTCCCCGCCGCGGCATCGGTTATGGTCTCCTGCGGTATATAAGCAGGGGAGAGACTGGCGAATTGCTGCGGGCGCTTCCGCAGCCACAGATAAGCTTCAATTACCTCGGACAATTCGAGTATTCCGCCGACCCGGCTACCGGCGAGACGGATCTGCGCGGACCGGCTTTCAGCGAACATAGCAGGCGACATTATCTTATCGATGTTAACGGAGGTGTCTTCGCGGGTCGAGTTGCATTTATCCTGGATCTACAGTGAGGCGATCCACCGCCGCGCCACCGTCGAATCGCTGGCGTCGACATTCATCGAAGAGCTGCGCAAACTCATCAGACTATTGCCTGTCCTTCAGGCCGGAAGGATTGACGCCAACGGATTTTCCCCTGGCCAATCTTAGATCAGGCGCAGCTAGACGGGCTCTTGCGCGACAACCCGGATCTCGAGGACATCTATCCCCTGTCGCCGATGCAGGAGGGAATGCTGTTCCATACGCTCCTCGATCCGGATTCGGGCGTCTATGTCGAGCAACTCCATCACTCCTTTGCCAGCAGTGTCGACTATCGAAGCATTTGAGGAAAGCTGGCGGCGCGTGGTGGCGCGCCACCCTGTGCTGCGGACGACATTTCATTGGCGGGGCCTGGACGCGCCCGTGCAAGTCGTTCATCGCGAAGCGCGGCTGGACTGTATCCGCCATGATTGGCGTGGACTGCCGGGAATGGATCGGGAAATGGATCGTCGCCTCGACGATTATCTCGACGCCGACAGGCGGCGAGGTTTCGATCTTTCGAAAGCGCCGCCGATGCGAATCGCGCTGATCCGCACCGGCGACGATCAGTTCGAGTTTATCTGGAGCCATCACCATGCTCTCCTCGACGGATGGAGTGTGCCGATCCTCTTCTCGGAGATTGGAAATTTTTATGAGGCTATCCGGCGCGGCGTCCGCATACGAACCGCCTCCACCGCGTCCTTACCGGGAGTATATCGCCTGGTTGCAGGAACAGGACCGGGATGCCGCCCGGGCTTACTGGACGCGAGTACTCCATGGCTTTACGGCCGCCACGCCGCTGATCGTGGACCGACCCCGCAAAGGAGCCGAGGGACATGCTGAAGGGCACATCCTGCTGTCAGCCGAATCGACCGCCGCGCTTGAATCCTTCGCGCGAGCGAACCAGGTTACGCTCAACACCCTGGTTCAGGCCGCCTGGGCGCTTCTCCTGAGCCGCTACAGCGGAGAGACCGACGTTGTTTTCGGCGTCATTGTCGCGGGCCGGCCTGAAGCGCTTCCTGGAGTCGAATCGATGCTGGGGCTTTTCATCAATGCGTTGCCGCTGCGCGTCTCCATCGCGGAAACGGACACGCTGACTGGCTGGTTACAGAAGCTGCAGGGCCGCCAGCTCGAAGACAGGGAATATGGATACAGTTCACTCGCTGAAATCCAGCACTTGAGCGAGGTTCCCGCGGGATTGCCGCTTTTTGAAAGCCTCCTGGTTTTTCAAAATTATCCTCAGCGGGAGTTGCCAGCTGAGGAAAAGAAAAGCCATGCCCCCAGCTCGACCCGGTCCGTCGAGCGCACCAGCTATCCGTTGACAGCTATCGCTGCGCCCGGCGAAGAACTCCTGCTCAGGCTTCTGTATGACCGGGCGCGTTTCGACGAGGCCACGGTCACGCGCACGCTCGATCATTGGCGCACGCTGCTGGAAGCAATGATCGCGCATCCGGCGGAGCCACACGTGAAGCTGGCTGATCTTTCGTTGCTCACGGCCACGGAGCGCCAGCAGCTTGCCGACTGGAACCACAACCAGACTGAATATCCTCGCGACCGCTGCATTCACGAACTTTTCCTGGAACAGGTGACGCGCACGCCCGATGCGATCGCTATCGTATACGGCGACACCCGGCTCACCTATCACGAGATCAATGAGCGTGCCGATCTGCTTGCCCGCCATCTGAGCCGACTCGGCGTCGGTCCCGATACGCCGGTGGCGCTCTGCGTCGAACGCTCGCCGGAGATGGTGATCGGCATCCTTGGCATCCTTATTGCCGGCGGCGCCTGCGTGCCGCTCGATCCGGCATATCCGGATGAGCGGCTGGCATTCATGCTGCGAGACAGCGGCGCACCGCTCCTGCTTACGCGACGCGGACTGCTTGAGCGGCTGCCAGCCCAACGTGCGCTTGTGCATCGACGAACCTCTGGCGCCGCTATCGGACGATGCGCCGGGCACTTCGCTGGATCTCCGTAAGCTGCCGACCTCGCAGAGTCTCGCCTACGTCATCTACACTTCGGGGTCGACCGGCAAGCCAAAAGGCGTGGCGATGCCGCATCGCACGCTGGTCAACCTGATCAGCTGGCAGTATCGGGAACTGGGCCCCGGCGGTACGACGCTGCAATTTGCGCCATTGAGCTTCGATGTCTCGTTCCAGGAGATTTTCTCGACCCTTTGCGCAGGCACGATGCTGGTCCTGGTACCGGAAACGTTGCGGCAGGACCCGGCAGGATTATGGCGGTTCATCAGCTTGCAGAAAATCCAGCGGCTGTATCTTCCCTTCGTTGCGCTACAGCAATTGGCGGAAGCCGCCTCGGGCATGCAGTCGCTTCCAGCGACCTTGCGGGAAATCATCACTGCTGGCGAGCAGTTGCAGGTCACCCCGCAAATCCGCGCCTTGTTCAGGAATATTCCCGGCTGCCGGCTGCACAACCATTACGGCCCATCGGAAACCCATGTGGTTACCGCCTTCACTCTCGCGGACTTACCCGATGACTGGCCGCTTCTGCCCCCTATCGGCCGCCCGATCGCCAATACGTCCATCCATCTGCTTGACCCCGGCCTACGCCCGGTGCCCATCGGCGTGCCCGGCGAGATGTATATCGGCGGGGATAACCTGGCGCGCGGCTATCTCAACCGCCCAGAGCTCACTGCGGAAAAATTCGTTGCCGGCTCAAGCTATCCGGAAGTGCGACTTTATAGAACAGGCGATCTTGCCCGCTATCTTCCCGATGGCAATATCGAGTTTCTCGGCCGCCTCGACAATCAGGTGAAAATCCGGGGTTTTCGCGTTGAGCCAGGCGAGGTGGAGGCGGTGCTCGCTGCTCATCCAGCCGTGCGTGAGGCCGCTGTCGTGGCGCGGGAAGACGATCCCGGCGAGCGCCGGCTGGTCGCATATGTGGTGGCCCGAACGGAAACGCGGCCGGCGATCGGCGAGCTTCGCCGGTTTCTACAGGAACGTCTGCCGGAGTATCTGGTGCCGGCAGCATTCATTTCTCTCGAGAGGCTGCCCACTACCCCGAGCGGCAAGATCGACCGGCGAGCGCTACCCGCGCCGGATCATTCTCGCCCGGACCTCGGACGTGCACCCACTGTGCCGCGGACGGAGGAAGAAGCGCGGGTTGCACGAATCTGGGCAGAGGTTCTCGGGATCGATACTGTCGGGATCGAGGATAATTTCTTTGAGCTGGGCGGTCACTCGCTGCTGGCGACCCGCGTGATCTCCCGAATCCGGGACGCTTTCGGAATTGAAGTGCCATTGCGCAGCCTGTTCGAATCGCCCACGGTTGCCGGTCTTGCGCGAGAAATAAGCGAGGCAGGCCAAGAAGCAAGCCATGGAATAATCGGCACCGCTGAACCCCCTATCCCCGCAGGGCTGAGGATGGACCCCTGTCCACTGTCCTTTGCGCAGCAAAGGCTATGGTTTTTCGAGCAATTGCATCCGGGCAGTGCGGTTTATCATTTGAGCACCGTGCTGCCATTCGAGGGTCCGCTGGACCGGCAGGCGCTGGAAGACAGCCTGGCCGACCTGCTCGACCGCCACGAGGCGCTGCGCACCACCTTCGCCGCGGTGGACGGCGTGCCGGTGCAACTCATTGCCCCCAGCTTGCGTATCGACCTGCCGCTGGTGGATGTCAGCCAGCCCGGCCGACTGCCTGGCACGCGCCCGCGCCCATCACGCCGCGGCACTTGCCGCTCCTTTCGATCTTGTCCGCGGTCCGCTGCTGCGCGCCAGCCTGGTGCGCCTCGAGAGCGACTATCACTGGCTGGTGCTGGTGCTGCATCATATCGTCGCAGACGGCTGGTCGCTGGAGATCCTGCACCGCGATCTTCGCGCGCTCTATGACGGCAGGGTGAAAGGCGGACAGCCTGCAGTGCCGGCACTGCCGATCCAGTACGCCGACTTCGCCTGCTGGCAGCGGCGCATTCTACAGGGCGAGCGGCTGGACGGACTGTTCGCCTACTGGCAGAAGCAGCTGGAGGATGCCCCGGCGCAGCTTGCCCTGCCTTCCGACCGGCCACGTCCGGCACAGTCGAGTTATCGCGGCGGGCGCTGCGGTGTATGCCTTAACGCTTCGCTTACCGCGCGCTTGCGCGCGCTGGGACAAAACCGGGGCAGGGCGCCACCTTGTTCATGACGCTTCTGGCCGCCTTTGGCGCGCTGTTGTCGCGCTATAGCGGACAGTCCGACCTGGTGATCGGCACCCCCATTGCCAACCGCACCCGCAGCGAACTGGAAGGACTGATCGGCTTCTTCGTCAACACGCTCGCCTTGCGCCTGGACCTGTCGGGCGATCCGTCCTTTACCGCGCTGCTCGAGCGCGTGCGCACGGTGGCAACCGAGGCGTACGCGCATCAGGATCTGCCCTTCGAGATGCTGGTGGCCAGGCTCGCCCCGGCACGACATCTGAGCCAGGCGCCGCTATTCCAGGTGATGTTCAACCTGCTCAATATCGATGGACGCATGCCTGACGAACCTGACGATTAAGGATGGAGCTGAACTCGATGCAGCGAAGCTGATTTCGACTCCGGTGAGGAGTCGGCAAAATTCGACCTCACCCTCTATGCCATCGAGTACGACCGGAACATCCGGCTCCACGCAGTCTATGCACGCGATCTTTTTGAGCCCGATACCGTGAGATACATGCTAGACCACTTTACCAATCTCCTGGAAGCGATCGCTGCCGACCCCGACGTGCCGCTCGCGCAATTGCGCCCCACCCATCAGATACCTTCAGGAAAAAACGTTGTTACACCCAGGCATCCATTTATAGCGTTCTCTGGGCAAGCGATCGAACAATCGATAGGAAGCCGTTTCCGGGAGCAGGCAACGCGTTATCCTGATAACACCGCTGTCAAGACTAAAAATGAGCAGTGGACTTATACACAACTGGAGAGGCTTTCCAATCGAGTCGCCAATGCCATTCTCGCCCTGCGCGGAGAGGGCGAGGAGCGGGTCGCCCTGTTTTTCCGCCATGGCGCATCCATGATCGCGGCGATGCTTGGCGTGCTGAAGGCAGGCAAGACGTATGTCCCGCTCGACCCTGCTCATCCTCTGCCCCGAATTAACAGGCTTATAGCCGATTCCACGGCAGCCGCCGTCCTGACCGATATCGAAGACTTTTCCACGGAGCAGGCGCAGGTGATTCGATTTGCCGAGAACGAGCGCTTCGATGCCGATCCGCCGCCAGCCATCTCGCCTGATCGCATCGCCTATATTCTCTACACCTCAGGATCCACAGGAGAACCAAAAGGCGTCGTGCAGACTCACCGCAATGTCTTGGCCCAAGTCCGGAACTACAGTAACAATCTGCATTTATGCGCTGATGACCGGCTGACCTTTGTCTCTTCATACGGCGTTGACGCTGCTGTTCAGGATATCTTCGGCGCCCTGCTCAATGGCGCTGCGGTTTACCCGGTTTCTGTGCGGGAGCATGGCATCGAGGCACTCGTCGATTGTCTCGTAGAGCAAGAGATTACAGTTTTTCATTCCGCCCCGACTATATTTCGCCATCTTGTCAATGCACTGACGGGAATGGAGCATCTGGAAAAAATCCGCCTTGTCGTCCTTGGCGGTGAAGCCGTGTACCGGCGCGATGTTGATTTTTTCCGTGCGCACTTTCCTCCGGATTGCCTGCTGGTCAATGGTTACGGCCTCACGGAGTCGACGATGGTGCTGCAATGCTTCATCGATAGTAAAACGATGCTTGTGCGCGACGCCGTGCCTGTTGGTTACCCGGTTGATGACATCGAGGTTCTGTTGCTGAATGATGCCGGACAGCCTGCGGATGTCTACTGCCCAGGGGAAATTGTGCTGCGCGGTCTCTTCGTCGCCATGGGTTATTGGCGGCAGGGTAGTATTGCAGCGTTTCCATCGGAGGGCGGAGGACGGCGAATTTACCGCACGGGCGATCTTGGACGCCGGCTTCCCGATGGCGGCATCGAGTTCATCGGGCGGCGGGATTTTCAGGTGAAAATTCGTGGCTATCGCATCGAACCGGGCGAGATCGAAAACCACCTCCTCCAATTTCCTGGTGTAAAACAAGCGGTGGTCATCGCGCAGGAATACGCTGGCGATTGGCGGCTGGTCGCGTATGTCTCGATGGGTTCGGCGAACACGGCGGATTCGACGAATTTGGGCCAACCACCAACCGACACGACTTGCGCCGGCATCTCGCCCATCGGTTGCCCGATTATATGGTGCCGTCAGTGTTCGTTATACTTGAAGAGCTGCCCACAACACCCAGTGGCAAGATCAATCGGCTGGCGCTGCCGGTGCCGGAAATAAGGAACCAAGGCTTTGTTTTGCCTCATGCGCCTGCTGAGGCAAAGCTTGTGGCGATTTGGGAGCAGATACTTGGAATCGGACACATCGGTATTCGGGACAATTTCTTCACCCTGGGAGGGCACTCCCTCCTGGCAACCCAGGTAATATCACGGTTACGCGACGAGTTCGGTGTAGAAGTTCCGCTGCAACAGATTTTTGAGACCCCCACTATCGCTGATCTGGCGTCAGTGGTGACGACAGCGCAGGCGGAGAATACGCCTTTGCCAAAGATCGAGCCACTGCCGCGCTGGCGTCATCGGGCAAAAGTTTCCGCACTCGGGGAGCCTGTGTTTTCCAAAGAACTGAAGGCGCTGCTGGATCGCTTTGCCGCCAATGACATCGAGCGCATTTTGAGGAGAAAGCACAATGAACGCGATACAGCAAATAGAAAACCCGGAGATAAAGCTCATAGAAGGGGATGGGGATGAAGTCACTCTCCTCATCGAAGACGGTCAGGCGATGCAAGGGTGGGAAACGGCGTTGATGTGGGAATCCGCGGACATTCTCTGCAAATATGGCTCGCAGTTCCTGGAGGTGGGCCTGGGGCTGGGCATCTCGGCACTGCGCATCGCGGGCAACCCAGCCACCCGGCATCATACCGTAATCGAAAAATTTCCCCAGGTGATAGAACTCTTCCGCGAACGAAATCCATCGCCGCCGCCAGCGCTGGAGATCGTTCACGCGGATTTTTTTGAATATATCCATGAGATCGAACCGGAAAGCCTCGACGGCATTTTTTTCGATCCCTACCTTGTCCCCGTGACGTTGTGGGACGATGAGGGGCTATGGGCGGAAGTCATGCCGGCGGTTACGCGCGCCCTGCGGCGAGGCGGCGTTTTCATCCCCTGCTTCTCCACCCGGCCGGTACTACGTTGGCAATTCGTCCATCACTTCGATCGCATCGTCGTCGAGCGTCGATCCTATGCATCATACGCGACCACCGATTATGTCAAAAACGACACCGGGGACGCCTATATTCAGTGCTTCGTGCGGACTCGTTGAAATCCGCGACAGCCTGACGCAGCGCTTTCTCTTACACTCAGGGATATCCGCCGCAACAACGTGCCTGAGCCGTATTCACGCAACTCGACTATTTTACAGGCACGGTTAACGGCGAGACAGCCCAGCGCGTTCCGATCGGGCTCAAAAATCATCAGCCGCCATGAGGCCGGGGCAGCAGCGTCATCGGAGTCGAAGAGAACCCTTGGCTCCATTCCCTCTTTTCCCATCGCGAGACTGATTTCGAAGCTGTTCAAAGGCTTTGAAAGCCCTCGGCCAAGCGCCTTTATGTAAGCCTCCTTGCAGACCCATAGTGTGAAGAATGCGCTATTCCACGCCTGAGAATCCGTCGCCGATAGCCAGTCTTGTTCGCCGGCAGCAAAATATGAAGAAATTGATGCAAGCCCAGCAGAATCGCGGATGACTTCAACGTCCACCCCGACCTCGGCTTCATGCGCGATCGCGTGGAGTATGCAGTTGCCGGAATGCGTTACATTGAACTGAACAGAACTGGGCGGATATTGGAGAAATGGCTTACCGTATTGATTCTGCTTGAATTGGATGAGAGCAGGATCGGAATCCGTGTATCGCGCCAACAAGCAACGCAGGGAAGCACGTCCCAGGACGAATCGGACCCGATCGTGATCGAGATGGAACCGATTTGCCCGGTGCCGCTCTTCCTCGTCGAGAACGGATAGATGATGATCGAACGGAATCGTCGTGTCCGCGACGGACATATACCAGAGGTGGACTGTCCCTACAGGCAATTCAGTGGGCAGCAACTCAAGGGGTAGTTCTGGGGTTGATGCCGAACTTGCAGAATTCATCCCTTGGCCGGTAACGCGCAATACTGGAACAGGTTCATCAAATGGCAGCCTCCGTTTGAGATAGACTCGAAACGATCAATGCTTTCTCGACAGTAACATCAACAGCATCGGTACGCCCAGCAATGCCGTCAGCACGCCCACGGGCAATTGCTGCGGCGCCCACAACGTACGAGCCAGGGTATCCGCCAACGTGAGAAAACTGCCTCCGGAGAGCACCGACAAGGGCAGCAGCCAGCGAAAATCGTTAACGCCCAGCAAGCGAACGGCATGCGGCACGATCAGACCGACAAATCCGATGGCGCCCGCCAGCATCAGCGCGGAACGGTCGCCAGTGAGGCGCAAAAATAGATGCCGATCTGCAGCGGCAGTACCGCCACGCCCAGCGTTTTTGCCTTCATCTGACCGAGGCTCAGAACGTTGAGGCTGCCGGAAAAAAGCATGCTCAAAGCCGATACGATAATAAGCATCGCCCATGCAGGCAGCCAACTCTTCAGCGCGCGAAATGTCGCCCATCAACCAGAATAGCATGCCTTTTATATCGCGGGCAGGCGCCAGCGTCAGGATCAAGGTAGTCAGCGCCGTACAGCCAGCGGACAGTACCACCCCTGTCAGGAGCAACCGGTAAAGATTCCAGTCGCCGGCACGAAAACTCAAGCCAAACACGATGGCAATTGCCGTCAATGCACCAGCCAGCGACGTCAGATTCGTCAAGACGAGTCCCCATCCCAGCAGCATCGCAAGGAGCGCGCCGACCGCCGCCCCACCCGATACGCCCAGAATATAAGGATCAGCCAGCGGGTTACGCAGCAGAACCTGCAATAGCGCGCCCGCCAGGGCCAGCAGGCCGCCACAGGCAAATGCGGCCGATACACGCGGCAAGCGGAAGCTGCCAGATGATCTGGTGAGGGATGCTATCGGTTGGCGACAACAGGACATCGATAATGCCGGAGATCGGGATATCCACGCTGCCGAACAGCAGTCCGGTAAACAGACTGCCAAGGCCCAGCAGAAAGAAGAAAATCAGCAGCAATAAAGGATGTTTGGCGGAACTCACTCGGGCAGCTCAGGCCAATTTGCGAACGATCAGCACGCCCAGACCGCGAATCAATAATGCGAGTCAATAAGAAAGCTTTGCTCGTGTTTTCTGCTATTAGCTACCATTGCTACCATTGCGGCCCGGGCGTAACGTTCCTGAACCATTATCTCAAGTTATCGCAGGCTGATGATGGGCCATCCGTTTTTTTCCGCATGAGCCTTGAGGGTTGCGTCAGGATCCACCGCCACCGGGTGGGTAACTTTTTTGAGCAGCGGCAGATCATTCAACGAATCGCTGTAAAACCAGCTTTCCAGAAACGATAGCCATGTCAGATTATGCTCGTCCAGCCAGCTTTCCAGCCGCGCTATCTTGCCTTCCCTGAAACAGGGCAGGCCCGAAACCTGGCCCGTGAATTCACCATCCCTCTGCTCCGCCTCAGTGGCGATCAGATTGCTTATGCCGAGCGCCCGCGCGATCGGCGCGGTCACAAAACGATTGGTGGCCGTAATGATGACGCACAAATCGCCCGCCGAGCATATGCCGTTAATCAATTTCCGCGCGCCTGGGCGTTATCAGTGGCAGAATTCTTTTCTCCATGAATTCCCTGTGCCAGGCATCCAGCTGGCTGCGGGGATGACGTGACAGCGGCTTCAACTGAAAATCAAGAAACTCCTGGATATCCAGTGTGCCGGCTTTGTACTGCTCGTAGAATTCGATATTACGGGCCTCATGGACTTCACGGTCGAACACCCGCTGCTCGATCAGGATGCTGCCCCACTGGAAGTCGCTATCGCCTGCGAGCAGGGTATTATCGAGGTCAAACAGAGCGAGGTTCATGAGGCCGGCTGCAATAATTCACGTACCAGCGGAACAGTTACTTTCCGGTGACTCGCCAGCGAATATTTATCCAGTTCGTCAAGCTTCGCCATCAGGGAAGTCAAATCGCGCCGCTCATGCCGGAGCAGGTAGTCACATACCTCCTGAGGCAAATCAAGGCCGCGGCTGCTGGCGTGGTTTTTCATGGCTTCTATTTTTTCCTCATCAGTCAATTCGTGAACCTGATATACCAGCCCCATGCAAGGCGCGTAAGCAAGGTCTTCGCGATTTCAGCTTCAATTGCGCCGGAGCAACAGAACCGCTTACCAGCAGGAACGCGCGCCCTTCGTCACGGATGCGATTATAGAGATTAAACAGTCCGATCTGCGCATCGGCGTCGAGGCGATCCACGTCGTCCACCATCACGCAATCTGCTTCGCTGCCTTCGCAAAAGACGTTCTTTCGCTACACGCGAAATATAGCGTGTTCATGTCATTGCGCTTGCACGCACCGGCCACACCCTGCAGCAGATGGCTTTTTCCGCACCCTGTTCCACCCCATAAATAAACAAAACGCTCGTGCTCCCGCGCCAGCAAGAATATTATCCAGGGTTTGCAACAATTCGGCATTGCGGCCCGGCACGAAATTGGACAGGCTGGGTGGCGGACGGGGTGATGTCCAGCAGCAGTTGCTTCATTTACGAGGGAGCTATTACTGGATATCAGGATAAGAAACAGGCGATACGGACGCAGACGCAGATCGGGGTATCGGTATGTCCGAAAAACTGCTATCAAATTCGAACGGTCAGGGGAACGGTGTTGAGGCTCCGTGTTAGATTCCTTGGACGCCATTTACGGTAAAATTGCGGCTTCAAACGCCACTCTATCTGCAACTAGGCGAGAACTCAACTTGACCTCATCCAATCCCGAAGAAATCCCGACGCTATCCGCTCTCCTACCACGATGCGGGCGTGGACATCGACGCGGGCGACCGCCTGGTGGAAAACATCAAGCCCTATGCCAAACGCACCATGCGTCCGGAAGTGCTCGCCGGCATCGGCGGCTTTGGCGCGCTGTTCGAAATTTCCAAAAATTACCGCAACCCGGTGCTGGTATCGGGCACCGATGGCGTAGGCACCAAGTTGAAGCTTGCGTTCCAATCTGGACCAGCACGACACTGTCGGTATCGATCTGGTGGCGATGAGCGTGAACGATATTCTGGTGCAAGGCGCGGAACCGCTGTTCTTCCTGGACTATTTCGCGTGCGGCAAGCTGGACGTGGATACCGCCACCCGTGTAGTCAAAGGCATTGCCGCCGGGTTGCGAACAGGCAGGATGCGCCTTGATTGGCGGCGAAACCGCCGAAATGCCGGGCATGTATCCGGAGGGGGAATACGATCTTGCCGGTTTCGCTGTAGGCGCAGTCGAGAAAGATCAAATCATCACTGGCTTAACCATCCGGGAAGGTGATGCGGTGCTGGGGCTTGCTTCCAGCGGCGCGCATTCCAATGGCTATTCCCTGATCCGCAAGATCATCGAAAAAAATAATGCGGACTTGTCGGCCGATTTCGATGGTAAAGCGTTAATAGATGTAATCATGGCGCCGACCCGGATTTATGTGAAGCCTCTGCTCGAACTGATGAAGCATCTGCCGGTCAAAGGCATGGCGCATATTACCGGCGGTGGTCTGGTGGAAAATATTCCGCGCGTCCTGCCCGAAGGCCTTACTGCGAGTACTGAAAAAAGCATGCCTGGGATATGCCTCCGCTTTTTCGCTGGCTGCAGCGGCAAGGCAATGTGGCCGACAGTGAAATGCACCGTGTTTTCAATTGTGGCATTGGCATGGCGCTGATCGTGGCGCCGGAATTTGCCGATAATGCGGTGCAGATTATTGCAATCCGCGGGCGAGACCGTGTGGCGCATCGGGACAATTCGGCAGACGCGCGTGCAGATGAAGCGCAGACGATCATCGAGTGATCGGATTGCGGCTAAAGAATACAGCCGAGTCCGCACTGCTGAAATAATGAAGTCTCTTGTTATCCTCATCTCCGGGCGCGGCAGCAATATGCAAGCGCTGATCGAAGCAAGACTCCCGGTCAGGATAGCTGCGGTTATCAGTAACAGGCCGGATGCGCCGGGACTGGAAATCGCAAAAATGCATGGCTTGAAACCAAGGTACTGGATCAAAGGTCATATCCCGGACGCGAGGCATTTGATGCCGCACTGGCCGAAACAATTGACGCTTATGAGCCGGATCTGATTGCACTCGCCGGTTTCATGCGCATCCTGGGAGATGGTTTTGTTAACCGTTATCGTGGAAGGCTGATAAATGTTCATCCTTCACTGCTGCCCGCTTTTCCGGCCTGCATCCCCACCGGCAGGCGTTGAAGGAAGGTGTGAAGATACATGGCTGTACAGTGCATTTTGTCACCTCCGAGATAGATCGCGGTCCGATCATTATACAGGCGGCAGTTCAGGTTATACCAGAGATACCGAGGAAACGCTTGCCGCACGCGTGCTGCAACAGGAACACCGTATTTATCCCGAAGCCGTGCGCTGGTTTATGGAAAGACCGGCTGAAGCTCTCCGATAATCATGTTGAAGTGAGCGATGCCGGAATCGAC
>CAWKMH010000070.1:0-90378 GCA_963850515.1 uncultured beta proteobacterium | reverse complement strand
AAACGTCAGTACTGGATAAGGGAGCAAAAAAACGGTCCCTGGAAGATCATTTATGAAGGCACGGCCTAGCAGCCTGTCGGACTTGAAGAATCGCAGCGAAAAAGTGACTGGGTGAGGGCAGATTTTGCGGATTTTGAAGGCCAATAGTTATTCTATTGGCCGAAAAAGCAGCGAAATATGAACCAGCCAGACGCTTTTGCAGCCGATTTCCTTTAAGTCCGACAGGCTGCCAATTCGGAACCGATCAAACATTTTATCGACTACTTTACTTCTACACCTATGCATATTATCAAGCTTCTTGCCGCTTTCTCGCTTCTGTTCAGCACGGCCGCTCACGCCGCTAATCCCCAGGTTGAAATAAAGACCAATTTTGGTAATATAATGCTGGAGCTTTACCCGGATAAGGCGCCTAAAACCGTAGATAATTTTCTACGTTACGTGAAGGACGGCCATTACAAGGGCACTGTATTTCATCGTGTAATTCCGGGATTCATGATTCAGGGCGGCGGATTCGACAAGGCCTTCAAGCAGAAACCGGCGAGGCAGCCCATCGAGAATGAGGCGGCCAACGGCCTGAAAAATGAGATTGGAACGATTGCCATGGCCCGAACCTCGGACCCGCACTCAGCCTCCGCCCAATTCTTCATTAACATAGCCAATAACGGGTTCCTCAATTACACTGCACCGACTCAGCAAGGCTATGGTTACACCGTGTTTGGCAAGGTTATCCGGGGGATGGAGGTGGCCAATAAGATTGCTGGTACGCCAACGGGCTCCGGAGGACCATTCCCAAGCGACGTACCTGAAAAAACAGTAATCATTGATGAAATCAAACTTGTCACAGAGGGGCCGGCTGCCGGTGCCACTTTGCCTGGAAAATAAGGATAAACATGATCAAACTCCACACTAATCACGGCGATATCACTCTCGAACTGGACAGCGAAAAAGCTCCGCTGACCGTTCAGAATTTTATGGACTATGTGAACAGCGGCTTTTATGATAATACGATATTTCATCGGGTGATTGACGGTTTCATGATTCAGGGAGGCGGATTCAGCCGGGCATGCACCAGAAGCAGGTTCGCGCCCCGATTCAGAACGAGGCCGCCAACGGCCTCAAGAACGATAAATATACCGTTGCCATGGCACGCACATCCGACGTGCATTCCGCTACTGCACAGTTTTTTATCAATGTCAAGGACAATGGGTTTCTTAATTACAAGTCATCTACTTCCCAGGGTTTCGGCTATTGTGTGTTTGGCAAGATAGTGGAAGGCCAGGATGTGGTGGACAGGATCAAGAAGGTAAAGACAGGCACCCGAAATGGTCATCAGGATGTGCCATTGGAAGATGTAATATTGCTGAAAGCGGTAGTGGTTGAAAATAAGTAGCCGCTATTTATTATTTATATCCCGGGCCAATCGTTAAGGGGCTTTGAAAGTCAGCTATGCTCGCTATCAGTACCAAGATAACGAGTTTTTATTTAGTTCTCATCCGGAAACCTAAGTCATTGCTGTGGAAAGAAAAAAGCCGGAAAAAGAGGATGAAGGTCCCGAAGAAAAGGAGTATAGTTTGATTCAAGCCATTGAAAACAAACATAACTCAGATTCTCCGGGAGGAAAAAAATGCGTATCAAACGGGTTGCGCAAGCAAGTATATATGAGATTTTCGCGGCGCATGAACTGGCCCAGGAATTGAAAGTGATATCCGCATGGCTGGACAGGCACGCCCAGATACTGGACTGGGTTGAGGCGGACTTGCGCCAGGGAGGGATCAAGGACACCGGACGGCTGGGCATGAGCGTAGAGAGCGTGCTGCGCTGCGGGCTACTCAAGCAATACTGGCAATGGACCTACCGGGAACTGGAGTACCACCTGATGGACTCGGACACTGCCTATGGTTTCGCCCGGCTGGGGAAATATCGTGGATTCAGCGATTCCACCTTGCAACAGACCATCAACCGGATACGCTGGGAGACGTGGGAGCGGATCAACCGGTTGTTCGGCCGCGCCATGCTGGCGGGTAAATGGGAAAGCCTGTACCGCACGCGCATCGACAGCACCGTCACCCAGACGCACATTCATGCGCCGAGCGACGCCACGCTGCTGGCGGATGGCATGCGGTTACTCAACCGCTTGAGCGCAAGAATGCGGCAAGAGGGCCTGGTCATGAATTGGCGCAATCACAGCCGGGTAGTCAAGAAACGGCTCAATGAAATTCGCGGTGCCAAAGGAGAAGACCAACGCCGCAACAGCTACCGCAAACTGCTCAAAGTCGTCTCGGCCAGCGTCAAACGATTCCGGGCAATGAGTCAATCTTATGCGGGCACATGGAAAGCCGAAGCCGAGCGGTACTGTGCCGGGTGAGCCAGGTCATCGACCAGACACAGCGGCGAGTTCTGAAAGGCGAGCGGGTGCCTGTACAAGACAAGATCGTCAGCTTGTTTGAAGCGCACACCGCCATCATCGTCAAGGACAGGCGGGAGACGCAATACGGACACAAACTCAATCTCACCACGGGCCGTGCCGGTTTCGTCCTGGATGTGGTGGTTGAAGAAGGCAATCCCGCCGACAGCACCCGGCTCAAGCCGATGGTTGAACGCATCCAGGAAATCTATGGACGCCTGCCCAGACAGGTTGCGGCGGATGCGGGTTATGCCAGCAAAGAAGGCGTGAAAGCAGTGCGCGAGAGCGGCGTCAAGGCGGTAGGCTTACCCCGGAAGCGTGGTATGACGGTAGCAGGGATGGGTGGGAGTGACTGGCTATACAAGACACTCAAGCGTTTCCGCGCTGGAATCGAGGGCAACATCTCCACCCTGAAACGGGCCTTCGGTCTGGGCCGCTGTTTATGGCGCGGACTGGAGGGCTTCAAGGCTTATGTCCTGTCCAGCGTGTTTGCCTACAATCTGGGCCATTATGCACGCCTGGTACGACAGACGCTATAGCCTGAGCATGGCGCAAGGATGGCGGCGACCCGAAAAAGATCACGGGGAGTAGCGGGCTTGCCCGAAAATGGAGGAAAACCTCCTTGATGGGATGGCGCAGTGAAAAACAAGGGGAGACAGCATAATGCGTCACTAAATCAGATCGGAATTGAATGTTGGAAACACTCAATCAGCAAAATATCTGGTCGTTTCTGGATGAGAACTATTAAACTTTTGAGCCGGAATAGCGCCTTTTGTCCAAGCTCGGGCACGCCGCCACGTAATATTGCTGTGTGAGGTATGAACCACCCGTATCATGAGAGGTTGTTTAGGTAGGCAAAATAAAATATTTCATCAATGGGAAAAATCATGTCCACTTTTCGAATTCTTGCAGCAATATCGATCAGTCTTTGGTTAGCTGCGCTAACGGGATGTGCAACCACCACCTCGGGTGGTGCGGTCGGCGCGAACCGCTCTCAACTGATGCTTATATCTTCAGAGCAACTGGAGCAAACGGCCGCACAAGGTTATACCAAGCTAAAATCAGACGCAACGCAACAAGGTGCGTTGAACAAGGATCCGAAACTGCTGCAGCGGGTGCAGGCAATAGCCCGCCGTATCGAACCGCAGACCGGCGTATTCCGCAAGGATGCCCCCGGGTGGAAGTGGGAGGTCAATATCATAGACAGCAAGGAACTCAATGCATTTTGCATGCCTGGCGGCAAGATCATGTTTTACTCCGGGCTGATCAATCAGCTTCAACTCAATGATGCAGAAATTGCGGTGGTAATGGGGCATGAAATCGCCCACGCCTTGCGCGAACATTCGCGCGAGCAGGTATCGCAGGCAATCGCGGCGCAGACCGCGCTGGGGTTGGGCTCCGCGGCATTTGGCCTCAGCCAGAATGCCACCACTCTCGCCAACATCGGTTATCAAGCCCTGATCGCAACGCATTTTAGTCGTACCGATGAAGCTGAGGCCGATCGTATTGGGCTGGAATTGACCGCGCGGGCGGGCTACAATCCTCGTGCCGGCGTTACGTTGTGGCAAAAAATGATGAATGCCAGCAGCGGCGGGCAGCTTCCCGAATTCCTGAGCAGCCATCCTGCAGACTCAAGCCGGGTCCAGCAGATTGAATCCTTGCTGCCACGTGTTACGCCGCTTTACGAAGCGCACGCCTCAGCTGAAGCTGAACCGTCCCGTTGGATCTACGTGAGGATTATGCGTTTAATCCTCTCGCCAGATCTGCCTTGAGATCTTCGACCGCTTCGAGTCCCACTGCGATGCGCAGCAGGCCTTCCGTGATCCCGGCAAAATCCCGGCTTTCCTGGCTGATGCGGGCATGCGTCGTGGTAGCGGGATGCGTCAGCGTACTCTTGGTATCGCCCAGGTTGGCGGTAATCGAAATCAGGCGAACGGAATCCACCACCCGCCAAGCTGCATCTTTTCCATTTTTCATCTCGAATGAAACAATTCCACCGCCGGTTTTTTGTTGGCGTTTGGCAAGCTCGTACTGGGGATGCGACGGCAAGCCGGGGTAATGAACTCTTGCCACGCCGGGCTGCGCTTCCAGCCAGTGGGCAATTTGCAGGGCATTTGCGGAGTGAGCATCCATGCGGATTTTAAGCGTTTCCATTCCCTTCAAAATTACCCAGGCATTGAATGGGCTCAAACTCGGTCCGGCGGTGCGCAAGAAACCGAACACGCCTTGTTCCATCAACAGGTCTCGCCTCCCAAGCACTGCACCGCCCAATACCCTGCCCTGACCTTCCAGATACTTGGTGGCGGAGTGAATCTACAAGATCGGCTCCCAGATCCAGCGGTCTTTGCAGCGCCGGTGAACAAAAGCAATTATCCACCGCAAGCCATGCGCCGGCTTTTTTTGCCACGGCTGCAAGTGCGGCGATGTCCGAAACTTCAGTGAAGGGTTTGGAAGGAGTTTCGATAAACAGCAGCTTGGTGGTGGGTTTTACCGCCGCCTCCCATGCCGCAATATCGGTGGCGGATACAAAAGTGGTTTCGATATTGAAGCGCTTGAGGATATTATTGAACAGGCTCACTGTTGCGCCGAAAAGGCTGCGCGACGCGATGACATGATCGCCGGCGGAAAGTAGCCCCATCACGCAAGCAAGTATTGCTGACATCCCCGAAGAAGTGGCCACGCAGGTTTCCGCCCCTTCCAGGGCGGCAAGGCGCTCTTCGAAAGCCGTAACTGTTGGGTTGGTAAATCGCGAATAAATATTTCCGGATTCCGCACCGGAAAAGCGCGCCGCAGCCTGGGCAGCGCTGTCAAATACAAAACTTGAAGTCAGGTACAAGGCCTCTGAGTGTTCGTTGAATTGGCTGCGGTGAATGCCCGTATGTAACGCCAGTGTTTCCAGTTCAAAATCGTCTGACATGCATAACTCCCAAAAAAAACCCGTTCAGCATTCGCTAAAACGGGTTTTCCCGCTTTAGCCGAATTTATAATGCGCCCGCAAGCTGAATATCAAATCGGCGCTACAGTCAAATTACGCCCGATAACTGTTTTTGTCAAATCTCCTTAATCGATCGCCACCAGGTTCAAATCCAGCTGCGTACTGGACCGCGCGCGAGACAAGGATGCGCCGCCATTACGCTGCGCCTCCATAAAGCCAGATACTCCGGTGTCACATCGCCAGTGATGTAATTGCCCATCGAAACAGGAGGTTTCATAATGCGTAATGGATGGATTGACGCGGCAATACATCTTTTATGAGTGAATCGAGTTCCTGATAAACGAGATAGTCGGCACCGATTTCGCGGCAGATTTCGTCTTCATTCCGCCCGGTGGCGATGAGCTCGCTGGCGTGTCGGCATATCAATTCCATAAACGTTGGGAAACCTCACCGGTGGCGCGGCGGAAGCAAAATATACCTTATGCGCACCGGCCTCCTGCGCCATTTGCACAATTTCGACGGCTGGTCGTGCCGCGCACAATTGAATCGTCCACCAGCAGTACGTTTTTACCGCGAAATTCCACACTCATGGCATTGAGTTTTTGGCGAACTGATTTGCGCCGTTGCTGCTGTCCCGGCATGATAAAAGTACGGCCAATATAGCGGTTCTTGACGAAACCTTCACGAAAGCTCACTCCCAGGCGATTGGCAAGCTGCAAGGCACTGGGGCGGCTGGAATCAGGAATCGGAATCACCACATCAATATCCAGATGACGCATGGTTGCGGTGATCTTGTCAGCCAGGCTCTCGCCCATGTTAAGCCGGGTTTCATATACCGAAATACCATCCATCACCGAATCCGGGCGCGCCATATAGACATATTCGAAAATACATGGATTATGCGAGGGATTGGCGGCACATTGCTTATTGTAGAAATTACCGTTCTCGTCGATAAAAATTGCCTCTCCCGGCGCGACATCGCGCACCAGCTTAAACCCTAAAGTATCGAGCGCCACACTCTCGGACGCCACCAGATATTCCATCCCATGCTCGGTTTCAGCAGAGCCAAACACCAATGGACGGATGCCGTAAGGATCGCGAAAAGCCAGCAACCCATAACCTGCAATCATCGCCACTACTGCGTAAGCGCCTCGACAACGCCGATGTACGCCGGACACTGCGGCAAAAATAGCGGCAAGGTCGAGCTGGTGGTTTTTCGTGCTTCTTTGCAACTCATGAGCCAGTACGTTGAGAAGCACTTCCGAATCCGAATTGGTATTGACGTGGCGCAAATCCTCGCGAAACAACTCCTGATTGAGTTGGGCGGCATTCGTGAGATTGCCGTTGTGCCCCAGCACGATGCCGAACGGCGAGTTGACATAAAACGGCTGTGCCTCGGCTGATGATTCGGCGGAACCGGCAGTGGGATATCTCACATGGCCAATACCCATATTGCCAAGCAAAGCACGCATGTTGCGGGTACGAAACACGTCCCTTACCAGACCGCCACCCTTGTGCATGTGGAAAGTGTTGCCTTGGGCAGTAACGATGCCGGCTGCATCCTGTCCGCGATGCTGGAGCACCAGCAAGCCGTCGTATAGCAACTGGTTGACGGCAGTTTGTGCGACTAGGCCCAGAATTCCACACATGACTTGCACTCCGCAAAGATGGCTTGGATTAACGCTGTACAAAAAGGTTATCCGGATTTATCTCACGCTTATGGGTATCACCTGTAAACTTGAACACGCCGGGCAATCTGTCGTCTATTGAATCCGCGAACAAAAGACAGTTTTTCCTCTTGTCTGCCGAAGAGTTTACTTATTGTGGCGAAACAGGGATTGTTCAGATGTCTTCTCACATTATACTTGGACAATGACTCATTCATTGTTCGCGCTTTAATTTCACATAACTGATACGCCTGGACAAATCCTGCGGCAACCATGGCATTACCATCATCGCCGCTGTTTCCAGCGGCTTGCTCAGCAAGGCTTTCCGCCAGAATGGCTCTTGCGGCAACGCGGTCAATCCCGCTGCCAACACAACCAATAACACTACCAGCAACCCTCGTATAAAACCGAACAATGAGCCAAAAAACCTATCGGCAAACCCCAGTCCCACGGTTTTTACCAAGGCTGATATCAACATGGCGATCAAGGCCATTGCCAGCAGCGCCGATAAAAACAACGCAGCAAATGCCAGCAACGTACGCAATGTTTCGCCAGCGATACCGGATGGCAGCATGGGCGCGAACCCTGCTGCGAAGAGTTCGCCACCATGAACGCGACGATCCAGCCCGCCAGCGACAACAATTCGCGCACCACGCCCCGTACCACGCTCAGCAAAATGGATACAACAAGTATGGCAAGAACGCAGTAATCGAAAATAGTCATTCGTAAACAGGAACAAAATTACAGAAGCGCAATTTGTCTCTGCCTGCGCGTAATGAGTTCCACAAGCTCATCATGCGCTATTTATCTGCCACTACGCTATCGAATCCCAGCTTCTTCAGTTTCTCGCGCGTGCGCTCCGCTTCCTCACGCGTATCGAAATGGCCCGACGCGCACGCGCGTTATTTCGCCCTTGTCGGCACCTCATCTCCAGCGTTTCCGTATAAGCCTTGGACCTGTGTCCTTCGATGTCAGGCTTTGCAGCTGTTGCCTGGCCTTGCCCGGATCGGAAAAAGCGCCCAATTGCACTACAAATACATCGGCATTGGCAGGAACGGTAACTTTTGCAGCTCCCGTTCCCGATTCACCCTTGGAATCCAGGCTGTTCGCCGCCGGCTTCTCTATCGATTCATTGACGGATTGGGCAGGCTCTACGGATGACTCGGATTTTTTCTGGCTGCTTCCTGCTGTATTCCAGTTTCCAGATTCTTCCGGAACAGTCGCTGACCGGTGCTTCTGTACGAAGGGCGACATCCGGGTGCGAGCTCATCCATGGAGTCTTCAGATGGTATGCGAATGTCAATTTCCTGACTTCTCTGCTCCGGTTTGCTATCGAGCACCATCGGCAGAATTACAACCGCTGCGACCACCAGGGTAATTGCGCCGACCAGACGTCTTCTGGCGCGTTTTCTGAGTTGAATTTCTTCTTCGCTGACGGTCTTTGCCATTGCCATCTGCGTTGATTGCTAAGCGTGCTCAACCATGTTCCGGTATCGTAACACTTCGGCCACGGTATGGAATGAGCCAAATACACAAATTCTATCATTTCCGGTCGCTCGCTCACAGGCATATGCATAGGCCGCGGCGGGGTCCGGAAAACACGAATTGTCTTCTCCGCTCCAAGCTTCACTCCCGCCTCCTTTCAGCGCCCGCACCACTTCATCAGCCGAAGCGCCGCGTGGCACATCGATGCTCGCCGTCAGCCATATATCGACTTTTGCCGCAAGTGCCCGCGCCACGCCGGCGATATCCTTATCTTTGAGCATTGCAAATACCGCATAAGTCTTTTGATAGCGACCCATGCTGTCGAGGCCGGTAGCCAAGGCGAGCGCAGCACCCGGATTATGCGCCACATCCAGCACCGTTACCGGACGGCCCGGTAACACCTGAAATCGCCCTGGCCAGACAACTTCCAATAAGTCCCTGGCGTATATCGCCCATGGTAATCGGCAAGCTATCCTTTACGGCATCCAGCGCAGCAAGACAGGCACTGGCGTTGCGCAACTGATAAGCACCACGCAAGCCGGGTAGGGAAGCGAATGGCGCTTTCCCTCCATTTCCCCAATAACTCCATCCAGTTGCACCTGGTTGAGTAACCGAAGTGCTCGCCGATGTGCATCAAATTCGCGCCGATCGCTTCTGCATGAAGCCGCACAGCCTGCGGGAATATCCGGCTCCGAGCAAATTGCAGCCTTCCCGCTTCTGAAAATTCCCGCCTTCTCAAATCCAATTTTCTCCCGGGTGTCGCCGAGATAATCCATATGATCGAAGTCAATACTGGTAATAACCGCACAATCGGCATCAAAAATATTGACCGCGTCCAACCGGCCGCCCAGTCCCACTTCCAGAATCGCAATCTCCACTTCGGCCTGTTTGAATAGTTGCATCGCCGCCAGTGTGCCAAACTCGAAATAAGTCAGAGGAATACCGCTGTCAAGCCGGGCCGACTCCACCATTTGAAAAGCATTGCATAATTCGTCATCGCTGGCTTCCTGTCGGTTTATCCGCACGCGCTCGTTATAACGCAGCAAATGCGGAGAAGTGTAACAACCAACGCGATATCCGGCGCGGCTCAGAATCGCCTCCATCATGGCACATGTCGACCCTTTGCCATTGGTGCCCGCCGACCGTGATGATGGGAAAGGAACGGTACAAGGTTTAAGCCCGGCCCTTACCCGATTTATCCGCTCCAGTCCCATCTCGATGGTCTTCGGATGGAGGCGTTCAAGCCAGTTCAGCCAATCGGAAAGTGTTCTGGATTTTGTATCAGGTTCGCTCATTGCTATCTTGCGCCACCCGGCACGAACATCATGACGACATAATCAGAAGGTGAGCCAAAGATCAGGCTGCCGGCGGAGAAACGCGCATCAGCAACGTGCATAGGTTCGCAACCTTATCGCGCATGCGCCTGCGATCCACAATCATGTCTATAGCACCGTGTTCCAGCAGGAATTCAGCACGCTGAAACCCTTCCGGCAGGGTTTGCCGCACCGTCTGCTCGATAACGCGCGGCCCCGCAAAACCGATCAACGCGCCCGGCTCAGCGATTACCACGTCACCGATGAAGGCAAAACTGGCCGATACGCCGCCCATGGTGGGATCTGTCAGTACCGAGATAAAAGGAAGCCGTTCCTGACTCAACTGGGTAAGCGCCGCCGTTGTTTTAGCCATCTGCATAAGCGATAGCAGGCCTTCCTGCATGCGCGCGCCGCCACTGGCGGAGAAACATACAAATGCCAAGCGCTGTTCAACGCACGCTCTGCACCCCGCGTACGAAGCGCTCACCGACCACTGAGCCCATCGAGCCTCCCATGAAACCGAATTCGAACGCTGCCGCAACCAGAGGTATGGTTTTGACGCTGCCTTGCATGACCACCAGGGCATCATCTTCGTCAGTATCTCTTTTCGCTTCCGATAATCGATCGATATAACGCTTGCTATCCTTGAATTTAAGCGGATCGAGCGACTGCACTTCCGGACCGATCTCATAACGGCCCTCGGCATCCAGTAATAAATCAAGCCGCACGCGGGCGGAAATGCGGTTGTGGTGATTGCACTTGGGGCAGACGTTGAGATTGTTTCCCAGGTCAGAGTAATACAGCACCGCTTCGCAGGAAGCGCACTTGCTCCACAATCCTTCGGGCACGGCTTTTTTTTCGCCGCTTTCCTTGCGCTTTATTTTTGGCGGGAGAAGTTTCTGAAACCAGCTCATAAATTGTTCAAAGATGGATGACGCGTGTTCCGCAGTTGGCTTCGTCCATGGCGGTACGCGCAGAGCTTTTTACCAAACTGTATACATTCGTCAATAAATTCTTCCCTGGGGGAATTTTCTATCTCCTCAATGATGCGGCTACCTATCACGACCGCATCGGCAAGCTCCGCCACTGCTTTGGCGGTCGCACTGTCGCGTATACCGAAACCGACGCCGATGGGAATGGAAATGCAGGTACGCAACTGAACCAGTTTGTTGGCGACATCGCGGAGGTCGAGGCTTAATGCACCGGTTACGCCTTTTAGCGAAACATAATATATGTATCCCCGCGCCAGTTTTGCTACGCGCTCGATGCGCGCTTGGCGGAGTAGTGGGAGAGAGCAGGAAAATCGCATCTATTTGCTGGCTTTCGAGATATTTTACCCATTCCCCGGACTCTTCCGGCGGATAATCCACTACCAACACTCCGTCTATTCCGCATTTTTTTGCTCCCGCCGCAAATTTCTCATAGCCCATCGATTCTATCGGGTTCGCATAACCCATCAGCACAACCGGCGTATAGGTGTCGGTTTTTCTGAATTCCTCCACCATTGTCAGCACATCCTTCAGACCCACACGCATGCTTGAGCGCGCGTTCCGAAGACCGCTGTATGGTCGGCCCGTCAGCCATGGGGTCCGAAAACGGGACCCCCAGTTCGATGATGTCGGCGCCTGCTCTTCACCAGCTCATGCATCAGCGGAACCATCATCGCGGGCTCCGGGTCACCGGCAGTGATGAAAGGAATCAGTGCTTTTCTTTTTTTCTGGAGCAGGTTGCCAAATATGGTAGCGATACGAGACATGTATGATGATTTCAGAAGGTTATATTTGAAGCCTGCGCTACAGTGGCCATATCTTTGTCCCCGCGTCCGGACAGGTTCACCAGCAGCAGCTTATCCTTGCCAAGCGAGGGCGCAAGCTTGGCGGCATAAGCCAGCGCATGACTGGATTCCAGTGCCGGTATGATGCCTTCGTAATGACACAGTGAATGGAACGCCTCCAGCGCCTGGTCGTCGGTAATGGCGATATATTCAGCACGATTGCTGTCCTTGAGCCAGGCGTGTTCGGGGCCGACGCCAGGATAATCCAGACCCGGCTGAAATAGAGTGGGTCTCGACAATCTGACCGTTCTCATCCTGGATCAGATAGGTGCGATTTCCGTGCAATACACCGGATCTTCCCATCGTCAGGGAAGCCGCATGCTGCCCACTCTCAATTCCGCGTCCCGCCGCTTCCACGCCGACCATCCTTACATTACTTTCTATATAAGGATAAAAAAGGCCGATAGCATTCGACCCACCACCCACGCAGGCAATCAACGCATCCGGCTGCCGCCCATATTCCTCTTGCATCTGCACGATTGCTTCCCGTCCGATAATTGCCTGAAAGTCGCGTACCATCATCGGATAGGGATGGGGTCCCGCTACGGTGCCGATAATATAGAATGTATCTTCGATGTTGGTTACCCAGTCGCGCATGGCTTCATTCAGCGCGTCTTTCAATGTTCGCGAACCTGATTCGACCGGTATGACCGTTGCTCCCAGGAGCTTCATTCGATAAACGTTGGCGGCCTGGCGTTCCACATCGACCGAGCCCATGTAAACGACACATTCCATGCCATAGCGCGCGGCGACTGTAGCGCTGGCTACACCGTGCTGGCCCGCGCCGGTCTCGGCGATCACGCGCGATTTCCCCATGCGCCTGGCCAGGAGTGCCTGCCCGATAGCATTGTTGATCTTGTGCGCCCCGGTATGATTCAGGTCTTCGCGCTTCAGCAGAATCTGCGCACCCCCCAGATGTGCCGACCATCTTCTGGCATGGTAGATGGGGCTGGGCCGCCCCACGTAGTGCTTTAACTCGTAAGCAAATTCCGCCTGAAAATCGGTGTCACTACGATAATGCTCGTACTGAACGCGCAAATCTTCCAGCGCTGCAATAAGTGTTTCAGCGACAAAAATGCCGCCATATGGACCAAAGTGCCCATGGCTATCCGGAAGATCATAAACTTTCACTGGTTCGAACTCCTCGCATGAAAGCGACAATTTTTTCCACGTCCTTGATACCTTTGGCGCTTTCCACGCCGCTTGATACATCTACCGCCCATGGCTGTGCCTGCTGGATCGCACTGGTAATATTACCCGAGTGCAGTCCTCCCGAAAGGATCAGGGGCAGCGGTAATTCTCGAGGAATCAGACGCCAGTCAAACGCATGGCCTGTGCCGCCCGGCTCGCCTTCAACATAGGTATCCAGCAACAATCCGCTGGCTCCGGTATAACGGGTGGCGTATTGTAGCAAATCTACGCTCGCCCTGACTCGCATCGCCTTTATATAAGGCTGCGAAAATTGCCGGCAAAACCCGGGGTCTTCATTGCCATGAAATTGCAGCAAATTCAGGCTGGCTACAGAAAATGTTTCTTCTACCCAATCCGGATCAGGATCGACATAGACACCCACTGCGGTAATGAATGGCGGTAGCGCGGCAATAATTTCCTGCGCTTTTGCCGGCGTCACATAACGCGCACTTTTCTTCCAGAATACAAACCCGATGGCGTTGGCGCCAAAACGCACTGCTGCCAGCGCATCCTCCACACGCGTTATACCGCAAATTTTTACTCTGATAGTCATACTTGCAATCCCTTCTTTTCCTTTCGCTGAGTTTTGTTCGGCCACCATCGGCGGGTCCGCGACCGAGACGGCTAGCGGGGCCTGCTCGTCCTCGGCAATACCGCGGCAAGCGGTGGCTCGACAAAAGAGGGCAATTTCCATTTTGCATCATAAGTGATGCCCGCCAAATATAATCCGGCAGCGGAAAAAGTCGGCGCCGCATCACTACGCTTACCGCTTTCAAGCAGCGCGCCTATCCATTCAGGTGGATATTTGCGTTTTCCCACATATATCAGGCAACCGATGATATTGCGCACCATGTGATGCAAAAACGCATTGGCGCGCAGTTCGAATGCGATGGTGTCGCCCAGTCGGATAATTTCCAGCTTCGTCAGATTGCGTACGGGAGATTTCGCCTGGCACTCGGCAGCCCTGAAAGCGCTGAAATCATGCTCTCCCAGCAGCATCTGCGCCGCAGCTTGCATGGGTTCAACGTCAAGAGTCTGATGAAACCAGCCGATATTGCCCTGATAAAGCCCGGGGCGTGCCGGATGATTCAATAGCAGATAGAGGTAGCAGCGCTCGATGGCACAGTAGCGCGCATGGAAATCATCCCCAATCTCGGATGCCCATAGTATCGCAATGCTATCCGGTAACAGCGCATTAGCCCCTCGAACCCAGGCTCCCATAGGCCGCTCCGCCTGCGTATCGAAATGCACTACCTGATACGCGGCGTGAACGCCGGCATCAGTACGCCCAGCGGTTACCACTCGAACATCCCTGCATGCGATTCTGGATAACGCGGCTTCCACCGCATCCTGCACCGAACCACCTGATCGCTGGCTTTGCCAGCCACAAAAACTGCTGCCATCGTACTCCAGCACCAATGCAATTCTCACAGCACCGACGCCTGCACGCCTATCTTTATCGTAGCGCCCACATACCACTTGAGCAGAGATTCATTAAGCAAATTTTGCGCAAGAAACAGAAGAATTCAACATATGATAAAAAGCGCCGTCCGATGTCATCCAGTTTGCTTATGAGATATCCTGAAACCACGGCTGGATATTGGCCAACAGTAATCTTGGCTCTCCCGCTCGGAAGAACCTGAATTGCAAAATTCTTGTCACCGTACGATACGGCCGATGTTATTGCTGATGTCGGCTCTAATTCCCGCTTTCTTCACCTTTTGAAAGCTTTAAAATCTCACCGGGAAGCGCTTGAACTGGAGCAGCATCTACCTCGACAGCGGATTCAATTCTCCCACTGACCGTTTGCTTCAGTTCCTCGGTCGCGCCTTCTATATCCGCAAACCTCCGCCGGTACCAATCCGCAGTCTGTGCTTTCACTTCCCGATTGGCTTCCGCTGGGGTTATCGCACCGACTTCACTCATTATCCGGTATCCTTAAAATAGGCCCTGTCTTAAGCTGATTCATATTATTGCCGAAGAAAGCATCGCGATTTGCGCGATGCAACGCGACAAGCATCTGATTCAAGCTCGCCCCAGCGGGAAGAACGATATTTTTCGCTATCCTGACTAAAGTATCACCCTGTTTTACCGGACCATAGGCAGTATGAGTCTTGCTGGCGGAATCGGACTCATCCTGTATTGGCAACTTCTCATCCTGCTTGATTGACGCATCTGATTTGCCAATCGACCGATTCAGAGGGCAGATGCGCATCAGTTTCGGACGGAGCCAGGCAGCACGGTATATTCGCGCAATAATCGTCCCGACGACCAATTCAGCTCAACCAGCATATTAAGAAACGGTTCGGCGATCGGTTGCGGAGAAATAATCCTGACGTAAGGCTGCCCGTCGGAACGGGTTTCAATACTCGCTTTAAATGTCGAGAGGACAGACGAATAATCGATATTGGCCTGGCGAAACGTTTCTTGTGAGGCAAGACGCACCATTAAAGAAGGTTTCTCTTCTTTTTTTACCGCAACCAGTTCGATTTCTGCTTTAAAGGGGTGTCCCTGAGCCGAATTGACGGTCAGCCTGCCCAAGCCAACTGCATATCCGGCCACCGGCAAAAAAATTGCAAATAAAAACAAACATGCTTTAGAAGTAAACTTCCGCACAGCCGTACACTCTCAAGGGGGATATATGGATTAATATCACGGGGCCGGCATTAACATTTGGCTGAAATTTTGTCTATTGTTAGTCTATTACTAATCCTCCCGCCAAGTTATACCCGAACCTCGTTTACAGGGAAGAAAATAAGTATTGCTGTGAAACGTTATCAGCAACAACCCGCCAAGCGAATACCATGAACAGGATCGTTGAGATGACTTTCTATCGGAAAAACAGGAAAATCGCTTAAAGATGGAATTAACATAAACCCCATTTTGCACGACTCACATAAACAAATTTCTTCCGAGTGAGGCAAAAGTCGGCTCCGCCGACTCTCAGGCTTCAACCAGAATTCTCAACATCCTGCGCAAAGGTTCCGCCGCGCCCCACAACAATTGATCTCCCACTGTGAATGCTGAAAGATATTCCCCTCCCATGGCAAGCTTGCGCAGCCTCCCCACTGGGATCGTCAGCCTTCCGGTAACCGCAGCCGGAGTCAACTCTTGCAATGTGCTCTCGCGCTCGTTCGGAATAACCCGTACCCAACTGTTGGATGCGGCAAGAATATCCTCTATCTCATCCAGCGGAACGTCCTTCTTGAGCTTGATGGTCAGCGCCTGGCTATGGCACCGCATTGCACCGACGCGAACACAAATACCATCGACAGGTATCACCTGATCATTGCGGCCCAGAATCTTGTTCGTCTCGGACTGGCCTTTCCATTCTTCTCTGGTCTGCCCGTTGCCGAGATCCTTGTCTATCCAGGGAATGAGGCTGCCTGCCAGCGGCACACCGAAATTCGCGGTTGGAAAATTCCCATTGCGCAAGGTCCCCGCAACCTCCCGGTCAATGTCAAGTATGCCCGCAGCCGGGTCGTCCAGTAAATTTTTCGCCACACGATGCGCTTCACCCATTTGCAGCAATAATTC
This sequence comes from uncultured beta proteobacterium, assembly GCA_963850515.1. Lineage (GTDB taxonomy): Bacteria > Pseudomonadota > Gammaproteobacteria > Burkholderiales > Nitrosomonadaceae > Nitrosospira. The sequence goes on along the minus strand of CAWKMH010000070.1, from coordinate 74,012 downwards.
CCGCATATTCTGCGCGCCCGCGCCGGATGCGGCCTGATAAGTCATGGCGCTCATCCATTCCACCAGGTCTTCTTCGAACAATGCGCCCACAGCCATCAGCATCAAGCTGACGGTGCAATTGCCACCGATGTAATTTTTGACATCGTCGTGCAGCGCCTGCTCGATAACCGGCAGATTGACGGGGTCGAGTATGATGATTGCATCGTCTACCATGCGCAATGTGGAGGCCGCATCGATCCAGTAACCCTGCCAGCCTGCTTCACGCAGTTTGGGGAAGATCGCGCTGGTGTAATCTCCGCCCTGGCAGGAAACAAGGATGTCCATCGACTTAAGCTGGTCTATATCATGCGCATCCTCGAGCAACGGCGTTTCCTGGCCGATATCCGGACCTTTGCCGCCTTTCTGGGAAGTGGAAAAGAAAGTCGGCTCCACCAATGCAAAATCATTTTCTTCCCGCATCCGCTGCACGAGCACCGACCCTACCATGCCCCGCCAGCCAATAAACCCAACTCGTTTCATCGATCGCCTCTCTCCAGGAAACTGAACCTGGTCTCTTTCAACCATTTACCTATATGTTTGCCAGGACCGCATCGCCCATTGCCGCTGTACCTACCTTCTTCGTTCCCGCCTCGTAGATATCTTCAGTACGATACCCTTGAGCCAGGACTTTCTTTACCGCTCTCTCGATGCGGGAGGCTGCCGCTTCCTGATCGAACGTATAGCGCAACATCATCGCCACCGACAATATCGTTGCCAGGGGATTAGCTACGTCTTTGCCGGCAATGTCGGGAGCGGAACCATGTATCGGCTCATAAAGGCCCTTGTTTCTGTCGTCCAGCGAGGCCGATGGCAGCATGCCGATCGAACCGGTCAGCATGGAAGCTTCATCCGACAGGATATCGCCGAACATGTTGCCCGTCACCATCACATCGAACTGCCGAGGATTGCGCACCAACTGCATAGCGGCATTATCCACCAGCATGTGCGAGAGTTCCACGTCCGGATAATCTTTCGCTGTCTCGATCACCACATCACGCCACAGTTGAGTGCATTCGAGCACATTCATCTTGTCCACCGAGCAAAGCCTGCGATTACGTTTACGCGCCGCCTGGAAAGCCACCCGGGCAATTCTGCGAATCTCGGTTTCGCTGTAGATCATGGTATTGTAACCAACACGTTGGCCGTCGCGACATTCAATGCCCCGCGGCTCGCCAAAATAGATGTCCCCCGTCAATTCACGCACGATGAGAATATCCAGGCCAGCCACCACTTCGGGTTTTAGCGTCGAAGCATTGGCGAGCTCAGGATAAAGTACCGCCGGGCGCAGATTGGCAAACAGATTCAGCGCCTTTCGAATACTGAGCAAACCCCGTTCCGGCCGCAGGTGACGCGGCAGCGTGTCAAATTGTGGGCCTCCTACGGCACCCAGAATCACGGCATCCGCACCGGCCACAAGATTGCGTGTCGCTTCCGGAAATGGCTCACCAACCGCTTCTACGGCACAACCACCCAGTAAGCCCGGTTCCAGCTCAAACTTTAACCCGTCGCTTCTTAATGCTTCCAGCACTCGCACAGCCTGGGCGACAATTTCCGGGCCGATACCGTCTCCGGCCAGGATTGCAATTTTCATAAAATCCTTGGTTTTAAACCGGAAGAAAAATCATGTAAACAACCAGGGCTGCGCAGCCCGATGCTTCTCTTCAAAGGCCTTGATCTTGTCCATATGTTGCAAAGTCAGACCAATTTCATCCAGGCCATTCAATAAAGTATGTTTACGGAAGGGATCGATATCGAAAGAGAAAGATTTACCGCTGGGCGTCGTTACCGATTGATCCTGCAAGTCAACCAGCAACCGATAGCCCGCAGTGGCCTCTACCTCCGTGAATAACTGATCCACGTCAGCCGCATCGAGCACAATGGGAAGCAGGCCGATCTTGAAACAGTTGTTGAAAAAAATATCAGCGAAACTGGGCGCGATGACCACCTGAAAGCCATAATCCTGAAGCGCCCACGGCGCGTGTTCGCGGCTCGAACCACAGCCGAAATTTGAGCGCGCAAGCAGTATTTGCGCACCCTGGTAACGCGCCAGATTGAGTATGAAATCCGGATTGGGCTTGCGCCGAGCGGCATCCATGCCCGGTTCGCCGTGATCCAGATAACGCCACTCGTCAAACAGGTTCTGCCCGAAACCAGACCGTTTGATGGATTTCAGAAATTGCTTGGGAATGATGGCGTCGGTATCGACATTGGCGCGATCGAGCGGCGCCACCAATCCGTCGCAGAAAACAAATTTTTTCACGAGCCAATTAACTCTTATATCTATTTTGCCTGTTTTTCTATCGCTTCACCGCCACTCTGAAGATCCTTACCCACGCCTTGCATGGTATGACATGCAGACAGACCGAAAACAGCGATCAAGGCAACCATCATTGAAAACATTCTCATTGCAACTCCCTTTTTGTAGTAAAAAAACAGAACCCATTTTTATTGCCCTGGAATTTTAATATATTTCCCGTACATCGACAAAATGTCCCGCTACCGCTGCGGCTGCGGCCATGGCCGGGCTCACCAGATGAGTGCGCCCCCCCGGCCCCTGCCTGCCTTCAAAATTACGATTGGAAGTAGAAGCACAACGTTCACCGGATTCAAGTCGGTCATCATTCATCGCAAGGCACATCGAGCAACCCGGTTCACGCCATTCAAATCCGGCATCAAGAAATATCCTGTCGAGCCCTTCCTGTTCCGCCTGATGCTTTACCAGGCCGGAACCCGGCACCACCATCGCAAGCTTGATGTTCGCGGCAATATGCCTGCCCTTTCACTACCTCCGCCGCAGCCCGCAAGTCTTCTATGCGCGCATTTGTACAGGAACCGATGAATATCTTGTCCGGGCGAATTTCGCTGATCGGGGTGTTGGGAGCAAGCCCCATATACTTCAGAGCATGCTCCATGTCGTGACGCTTCACGATATCGGTAATTCGCGACGGATCAGGCACCTTTCCGTCGATTGCCGCCACCATTTCGGGAGACGTTCCCCAGGTTATCTGCGGCTTGATCTGTGCCGCATCCAGCGATATCGTCTTGTCGAAGCTTGCACCCTCGTCGCTTTTCAGCGTGCGCCAGTAAACTACCGCTTTGTCCCACAAATCACCTTTTGGTGCAAAAGGCCGCCCCCTGAGATAGTCGATAGTGGTATCGTCCACCCCTACCATGCCGGCGCGCGCGCCCGCCTCGATGGCCATGTTGCAAAGCGTCATCCGTGCCTCCATGGAGAGTTCGCGTATGGCGCTGCCGGCGAATTCGATAGCATAGCCCGTGCCGCCCGCTGTACCGATCTCACCAATAAGGGCAAGCGCGATATCCTTGGCGGTGATGCCATGACCAAGGTCGCCCTCGATCGCAACCCGCATCGTTTTTGCTTTTTTCAAAAGCAGGCACTGTGTCGCGAGCACATGCTCCACCTCCGAAGTGCCGATACCAAAAGCAAGACAGGCAAACGCACCATGCGTACTGGTATGCGAATCACCGCATACCACCGTCATGCCGGGCAACGTGGCGCCCTGCTCCGGGCCTATTACGTGAACAATACCCTGGCGCAGATCATTCATCCTGAATTCGGTGATGCCCAGTTCCTCGCAATTCTGGTCAAGGGTCTCTACCTGGAGACGCGATATCGGGTCGCTGATGCCGTGGTCACGCCGGGTGGTGGGCACGTTATGATCGGCTACAGCCAGGATCGAATCCAGCCGCCACGGCTTGCGTCCAGCCAGCTTCAATCCTTCGAATGCCTGCGGGCTGGTGACTTCGTGCACGAGGTGGCGGTCGATATAGAGCAACGTCATGCCATCCGGTTTATTGGATTCCTCATGTACCACATGGCTTTGCCAGAGTTTGTCGTATAACGTTTGCATTTCTCAGAATTCGGAATTTAATCGAACCTCGATTCCGACGGAATTTGAAATTATCCCATAACGGGACAGCAAGAAACAGTGACATGAGCGTTGCACCTCGTTTTCCGTTACCGCTCAATGTCCATCTTCCACATCACCAATGTCAACCCAAGCAAAACAGCGATCGCGCTCACGGTAAATGTAAGGCCCGGCCCGAGCGATTCCCAGGCATAGCCGCTGAATATCCCGCCAATCGTGCCACCGATGCCGAATGTAAGGCTGGTGTAGAGCGCTTGCCCCTTGCCTTGATGGCGCCCGCGAAAGAGTCGATGCACGAACATCATGGCCGTGGCGTGATGAGCACCGTAGGTCGCGGCGTGAAGTATTTGCGCCAATAATATGATGACCGGCCAGTCCACTCCCCAGCCGATCATCAAAAAACGCACTATCGCGCAGCTCAGGCTGAAAACCATGATCTGCTTGAGGCCGAAACGGTGCATCAACTGGGGCATCAGGAAAAAAATGCCTATTTCACAAATTACGCCGATAGCCCATAGCCAACCGACCATGCTTTTGCTATAACCGTTCTCCACCAGATAAATCGAATAGAAAGTGTAATAGGGGCCGTGCGCAAGCGCCATCAACAAGCAGGCAGCGAAAAACGCCAGTACTTCCGGACGCTTGAATATTTGCCGAATGGAGTGACTATCGGCAGCATGGATCACTATCTCGCCCTCCGGAATCTGGCGCGAAAAAATGACAATGCCCAGCTTGAATCCGAGCACTGCCCACAATAGCGCAGCAATATTCGTTGAATCAAGCAGATAGCCGACGCTTGTCACCGCGAAAATAAATCCTACTGAACCCCAGACTCGAATACGCCCGTATTTTGCGGTGCTCTCACCAAGATAGGAAAGCGTGGTTGCTTCGATCAACGGCAAAGATGCGCTCCAGAAGAAACTCATCAGCGCCATGGTTACGAATAGCCATGTAAACGACTCGCCAAAAAAAACCGCGCAATAACTTATCAATCCCGCAATTGCGGCCGATCGTACGATCAGCAACCGCTTGCCGGTGTGATCGGCAAGCCAGCCCCAGGCAGCCGGAGCAAAAATACGTGTCACATGCAACAGGGACATGAGCACGCCAATCTGAAAGGCGCCGAACGAAAGGGACTTTAGATAGAGGCTCCAGTAAGGAGCAAAAGCACCGATAAAAGCGAAATGGAAGAAATAAAAGCCGGAAAGGCGCCAGTAGGGGATCGGTTGCATTTGGCGGAGTTTAACAGCCTATAACAGGCAACAGATTAAACGCCAGGACCAGGTGATCTGGTAACTATGCGAATTTTTGCCCATATATAATGGTGTTCGAATTTATTAATGATGGAACTGAAGTAGCTGAAGATGAAGCATTTGGAGCTATATCAGGTTTTTATGGCAGCAGGGTATTTCGACCAGACACAGTGAGACAGTGAATAACCATTTAATTGCGCATTCAACTGCCGGGGAGGCTGATCCCGCGGATACATTGGGCATTGAGGTTACCTCAGAGATCGCCTCTGAGCTTGACCTCGACCAGGCGCATCCACCGAAATATGCGGTATCTGTGCGTACGTTGTGCGAATTCACTGCTAAACAAGGTGACCTCGATCTGCGCTTTACTCCAGCACCTTCGGCGCAGGAAGGCATCGCCGGGCATGGGATCGTCACATCGCGACGGCCACCGCATTATCAGACAGAAGTGAGCCTGTCCGGTGAATTCCGGCATCTGCTCGTTCGAGGCCGGGCCGACGGTTTTGACCCGGCTCAGAACCAGCTTGAAGAAATCAAAACTTTCCGGGGTGACCTCAGCACCATGCCCGACAATCATCGGCAGTTGCACTGGGCACAGGTCAAAATTTACGGATGGTTGCTCTGCCAGAAGCTGGGCTTTTCGAGCATTCGCCTGGCACTGGTGTACTTCGATATCATCAACAGGAAAGAAACGCTGTTGAGTGAAACATACGATGCCGGTTCACTCAAGCAGTACTTCGAAGACAAATGCGGCTGCTTTCTCGGTTGGGCTGAGCAGGAACTGGCTCACCGCGCCTCACGTGACCGGGCGTTGACATCCCTGCGCTTTCCGCATTCATCCTTTCGCCAGGGCCAGCGCCAACTGGCTGAGGCTGTGTACAAAGCCACCCTTCATGGCCGTTGCCTCATTGCCCAGGCGCCGACCGGCATAGGCAAGACAATCGGAACGATATTCCCCCTTCTGAAAGCCTGCCCGGAACAGAAACTGGACAAAGTTTTTTACCTGACCGCTAAAACGTCCGGCCGCCAACTTGCGCTCGATGCACTCACGCACATTAAAAATAACGAGCAGGCGTTACCGCTGAGGACGCTCGAACTGGTCGCACGGGAGAAGGCATGCGAACATCCCGACAAGGCGTGTCACGGGGAATCATGCCCGCTTGCCAGCGGGTTTTATGACCGCCTGCCACAAGCACGAAATGCCGCTTTGGCAACCGGCACTGAGGGCATGGCCGTGCTGGACAGGAATGCGCTGCGTGCCATTGCCCGCGAGCACCAGGTTTGTCCTTATTATCTCAGCCAGGATCTGATCCGTTGGTGCGATGTGATCGTGGGCGACTATAATCACTACTTCGACCTGAGCGCCATGCTGTACGGCTAACGACCACCAACCAGTGGCGTATCACTGTATTGGTGGACGAAGCGCATAACCTGCTTGAGCGCGCCCGCAAGATGTATACGGCAGAGCTGGATCAGGCCAGCTTCAGAATCGCGCGGCGCTTCGCACCGTTAGCACTCAAGAAGGTCCTGGATAGGCTCAATCGCTGCTGGAATGAATTGCACAAGGATCAGGCACACGATTATCAGGTCCACGCTGCCTTGCCGGATAAATTCATAACCGCATTGGAGCAGGCCATTACCACGATCACGGATTATCTGGCTGAAAACCCAACAGGCATTGATGGGGAAGGAAAACTGCAACGCTTCTACTTCGATGCGTTGCACTTCTCTCGAGTAAGTGAGCTATTCGATGAGCACTCGTTATTCGATGTCACGAAGGATGTCATGAAGGTAGCGAGGATTACAGGGAATCGTGAAAAAATCGTCTCAAGAAATACTCGGACCAATGGACTGCTCTGTCTCAGGAACATCATCCCGGCAGTTTTTTTGGCACAACGGTTTGCAGCCGCACAGTCCACCGCGTTATTCTCCGCCACGTTGACCCCTTGGCATTTCTATAGCGACACACTGGGCTTGCCTGAAAACACTGCATGGATCGACGTGCAGTCGCCCTTCACCGCCGAGCAGCTCACGGTTCAGATCGTCAGCGACATTTCTACCCGCTATCAACATCGCGACGATTCCGTTTCGCCTATCGTGGATTTGATATCCAGGCAATACAAGACAAAACCCGGCAACTATCTGGCATTCTTCAGCAGCTTCGAGTATTTGCAAAAGATAACTCTCTCGTTTAAAACAAGGTATCCCGATATCCCCGTCTGGGAGCAAACGCGCAGGATGGAAGAAGCTGAACAGGATCAATTTCTGGCACGTTTCACCCTTACGGGGCAAGGTATAGGATTTGCCGTACTGGGCGGGTCTTTTGCCGAAGGCATCGATCTCCCCGGCAAGCGCCTCACAGGTGCCTTTATCGCTACACTGGGCCTACCGCAGGTCAATCCGGTCAACGAGCAGATAAAGCAGCGCATGAGTGCAATCTTCGGCGCCGGCCATGATTATACGTACCTCTTTCCAGGTATACAGAAGGTGGTGCAAGCTGCGGGACGTGTGATTCGCACCCACCTGGATCAAGGCGTCATTTACCTTATTGACGACAGGTTTACACGGCCTGATGTTCTTCGTCTATTACCGGATTGGTGGAAAGTCGAGCAATATAAAACAAAAGAGGCAAGATAAACTTGCCTCTTTGACTTCAACTCAAAGGATCAAGCCGCGCGACCTATCCGGCCGCATGCGGCTTTGCATCTTATTTATGCGTATAGTCACCATCGGTCTCGTTTTTTACGTGATCAGTGCCGCTTGGCGCCACAGGTATTATTCTTTCGTTGTTTTTATGGGCTGACGTGGTGTAATCCTTGGTGGATTTTGTGTCCGCGTAGCTTGTGTCAGTGTATGATTTTGTTCCGTAGTAGGAGTTAATTGTATTCTGCCAGCTCGGATCCGCCATATCGGGCCAGTTGTCCTTATCGAATCCCGGGAGCGGAGTCAAGGCGTTTCTTATCCACATTGAGTATGAAGCGCTTGTTCTCCGTATCCAGCTTCAGCGCACTCCAGGGCACAGCAAAAAGCTTGTCGCCCATACCCAGGAACCCGCCAAAAGACAATACCGCGTAAGCGATTTTGCCATTGTTCATATCCAGCATGATTTCCTTGATGTCGCCGAGGTCCTCGTCTTTCTGATTGTAAACGTCCTCTCCAATGAGCGTGTCGGCACCCATCAAGCGGGGTCCGGGACCCTCGTTTTCGTATAGCTTTTGTCATAGCTTTTGTACATGCCGTAGGTATCACGATCTTCATAACTCATGGTTATCTCCTGTAAAGTGGTTTAATTTCAGGTTTCGGTTTCATTTGCCTCTTACTGAGAACTTCCCTGATTTCATCCCTGGCCGCTTCGGTTAGCTTCAAAAGCGACTCAGACGGGTACAGGATGCTTGAACTCCTAAAACAGGTCAGTGCGGTAACGTACAAAGATAGCCGTTTCTGGCACACCCATAAATATTCATCAGCGGCGATCAGTGCTGCCGCCAGCGATCGCCCCTCTATGTCTGGCAGCGCACAGAATGCATACGGGTGTTTATAGAAAATGCACAGCAGAGTTAACAAGAACCGATGAGATTCGTATGGGCAGCAAATTTTCATGAAAAATTCGCGAACGCTATCCTTCATAAATAATTGGTAAGGGAATAGCACATCGCTTTTTTTGTTGAAGCAGTTTTCAAACCATGCCGATAACGACTTCAAAAAGATGAGATAACCCATGCCCGGAACTTTCAGCCAATACAAAAGACACACCAGATCTTCGCTCTCGCTCACGCGGCCCGGGCGGTATGACGAGACGCACAATCAGACCTTGAGGATTGCCGGAATGCCTACCATAAATGACACCGATCCAGTCCCTGCCTGACTTTAGAGCATTTATTTTAACGGCGTTCTATGCGTTTAGCTTGCACTCGCTCCAGACTCCTTGGCATTTCTCCGCGCATCCGGTTTACCGATGTGGGAGCAGGCACATGATCACACCTGAGCGTTTGAATCGAATCTCGACCCCCACGCCCATGCCCAGATCCGGCTCCGGTAATAGCAGGAGACGTACTCCTGGGCCTTACACGTATGCCCAAGAGCCTGCCGCCCAAGCTGCTCTACGATGCCAAGGGTTCAGCCCTATTCGAAAAAATTACCTGTTTGCCTGAGTATTACCCCACGCGAACGGAAGCCGCGATACTGATGACCCATGCCGACGAAATATGCGGCCGGCTCGGCCAGGACGTCTCCGTCAGCGAACTCGGCGCAGGGACGGCGACCAAGACGCGTATTTTGTTGCGTTCACTGTTGCGACAGCAATGCAGCGTGAATTACTTTCCGCTTGATGTATCCGACGCGGCTCTGCAGTTGGCTAAAGATGAAGTGGAAAGAGAAATGGGCGCAGTGAATGTGCATCCCCAAATTGGAGATTTCGAAGACCTCGGGTTTCTGAAACTACAGCCCTCGCCGCGTCTGGTCTTGTATATCGGCTCGAGTATCGGCAATCTGGAACATGGCGAAGCCATTGCGCTGCTCCGAAATGTAGCACAGCACTTATCGAGCGGGGATCAGCTACTGCTTGGGGTAGATCTCGTCAAGGACGCGAATGTCATGCACGCGGCGTATAATGACAGCGCTGGAATAACCGCTTCGTTCAACAAGAATCTTCTCGTGAGAATCAACCGCGAACTTGGCGGCCAATTCGAACCGGATTCTTTTAGCCATGTATCTTTTTGGAACCACAAGGCGTCCCGCATCGAATTGCACCTGGAAAGCATGCGCCCCCAATCAGTCAGAGTCGACGCGCTGGATACTACGTTGCAGTTCTACCAAGGTGAGCGCATCCACACGGAAAACAGCTACAAATATACGGTTGAGCGCCTGAAAGACCTGCTCCAGCGCGGCGGCTTCGAGGTGGAACATACCTGGACGGACCCCCATTGCTGGTTCGCGGTGAGCCTGGGCGTGATAATATAAGCGTCATTTTTTGGCTGTTTCCGGCTAGCGCTGTAATAGCGCTCCCACCATAGCGACCGCGACCAGCAAAATCAGCGTAATAAACCACCGATGAACTTCATGATGACATCCAGTAAAAGCTGGGCAGCGAAATGGTGCGCCCAATCAAGAGCCAGCGTTAACCATGACCATGAGAGAAATCGATGTTTGAGTGGGTGACCAGCCCGGAATCCTGGGTAGCATTGTTGACTTTAACGGCGCTGGAAATTGTGTTAGGCATCGACAACATTATTTTCATTTCGATTCTTGTCGGTCGTCTTCCTGAAGCTCAGCGTAATTTCGCAAGAAGAATGGGGCTCGGCCTGGCCATGCTTACCCGCCTTGGTTTACTGTTCTCCATTACATGGGTAATGGGTTTGACCGAACCGTGGTTTACCGTACTTGGCAATTCGGTTTCCGGCCGGGATGTCGTGCTGATCGGGGGCGGGATGTTCCTGCTGTTCAAAGCGACTCATGAAATCCATAACAGCCTCGAGGGCGCGGGGGATAATGCCAAAAACATCGTCGTTACCAGTATGGGCATGGTACTGATACAGATTGCTATCCTGGACATTGTATTTTCGCTGGACTCAGTCATAACCGCTGTCGGGCTGGTGGAACATATCACGTTGATGGCCATTGCCATCATTCTGGCAGTGCTGGTAATGTTGATGGCGGCGAAGCCCATCGGTGATTTTGTAGAGGATCACCCAACCATCAAGATTCTTGCTCTTTCGTTCCTGATACTGGTAGGGATGACGCTCATAGTTGAAGGTTTCGATGTCCATATCCCGAAGGGCTATATTTATTTTGCGATGGCATTTTCGGTCGGTGTGGAATTTCTCAACCTTCGAATGCGTAAAAAAACTGCGGAGACGATTAAATTGCACAGGCAGATAAATAATATCGAGTGATTGCCGAGGCTGGTATGTAAGTACCCACGTATCGTCTCGTCCTTATATTTTCTGTGTTTCCGTTACGCCATCCGTTGATGTGATAACTGACCTGGTCCGAATTATGTTGAATCCGGCTAATCATTCCCTTCAGCACAATCCATTCAGCAATCCATTCAAGCTCGCGGCTTGACTGCATATTAAACCCCTTCCGCGTGATGCTCGATTGGCAGAACGGCCAACCGTTTTCTTCCCGCTTCGGCGACGTCTATTTCTCAAGAGATTCCGGTATGGCGGAAAAACGCCATGTTTTCCTGGAAGGCAACCGCCTGGCTGAGCGTCTTGCATCATTGCCAAGCGGAGATGGATTTGCCGTCGGCGAGACAGGGTTCGGCACGGGATTGAGTTTTTTATGTACGTGGCAGCTATTCGATGAAGTTATCCCATTCCCATCCAGATGCAGCCTGGATTTTTTCAGCGTCGAAAAATATCCGCTCACTGAGCGGGAGCTGAGCGACGCGCTGGCGCAATGGCCAGCGTTGCAAGGCTATGCCAATGAACTCATCAAGCGCTGGCGGCGCCGCGTGCCTGGCTGGAATCGATGGAGCTTCGGTGACGGCCGGTTACGCCTCACGCTGGTAGTAGACGATGTGGCCAAGGCACTGCCTGAAATCTGCGGCGGTATCGATGCATGGTTTCTGGATGGCTTTTCACCCGCCCGTAATCCCGAAATGTGGACTCAGCAGGTGTTCGAGGGCATCGTGCAGGCCTCCCGGCCGGGCGCGACGTTTGCCACCTATACCTGCGCCGGCCATGTACGGCGCGGCCTGGAGCAAGCCGGGTTCCAGGTAAGCAAATCGCCCGGTTTCGGGCTAAAACGTGAAATGCTGCAGGGCCGCCTTCCTGGGTCGCCATCCTGCTCGATCCATTCCGGCAACGGCCATCGTTATCGGCGGAGGTATAGCCGGTTGTGCCGCTGCTTCAGCACTGGCGATGCGCGGCGTCTCCGTTAAGCTGATCGAGCGATCGCCTGCGCTGGCCGCAGGGGCATCGGGCAACCCCAGCGGCATACTGCACGCCCGTCTGGCCGCGGGCATGAACTCACTGCAACGCTTCGTTCTGGCATCCTATGGACACGCTCTTGCCCTGCTTGATGAAAAGCTGCCCATAGATGGCATCGTCCGCGCCGAATGCGGAGAACTGCAATTGGCATTTTCAGCGGAAGAAGCGAAACGTATCGACAAACTGGCGGCACTCGATTGGCCGCCGCATGTATTGCAGCGCGTAGATGCGGCTGAAGCATCCATGCTGGCGGGCATCGAGCTGGCATATGGGGGTCTTGTGGTTTCCCGCCGGAGGCTGGCTGGTTCCGCCGCGGATGTGCGCGGCATTGGCGTCGAATCCCAGCCATCGCTCAGCTTACCGACCATCGTGTCGAATCATTGACAGCGGTGGATGCTGGCTGGCGTGTGGAAGGGAAAAACCAGCATGAACAGGCTTGGTGCCTATGAGGCTCAGCTAGTGGTCGTTTGCACTGGATATGAGGTGAAATCGTTCGCCCCGTTGGCAAGCCTGCCGCTGACGCCGGTACGGGGGCAAATCACTGCGTTGCCCGCGACATCGCATAGCAGTAATCTGCGAACCATCGTTTGTGCCGGCGGCTATCTGCTCCCCTCAATTGCGGGCGATACATATGATGGGTGCGACGCATAGCTTTAATGATGAAGCAGATTGATTTGCGCATAGCCGACCATGCTAAAAATTTATCCCGATTGACGGAAATATCCGCAGTATTAGCCAGATCTATGAATACGGATTCGTTGGATATTGAGCAGTCTGTGACGGCCGTGCATCGGTAAGAGCTTCTGTCCCCGGCGCAATGCCGCTGGTGGGAGAATTATTGCCTGGGCTATATACCAGCCTGGGCCATGGGACTCGCGGCCTGATAAGCGCGGGACTTTCCGGCGAATTGATCGCGTCGGCCTCATGTGAACAATTGCTGCCCCTGCCATTGGCTGTGGTTAAGGCGCTTGCTCCTGTCGGAAAGCGTGCAAGGGAGACTTCAAGTTATATGGCCAGCCCAACGAGCGGGATACGCTCATCGGAACCTGAATAATCCACCTCCTGGGCTTGCAGCTGGCGACTGCGATAGCGTGAGGTGTACTTTAGTCCAATGGGCAACGCATCTTAAAACCCGTAAAATACGCATATCTCTCCCGGACTTCACTTGCACGGCATTTGGACAGTTCGCCTGAACTTATACAGAAACCAGGACCTGATCTTAGCCATTCCGCCCGATCTGCGGCGGGAGAGCAGTTTTAACCCGCTTACAGAGGAGCCTTATGAAAGCTAAACCCAAGCGTGAATCGCTGCAAGCCGCAAAATCCCTTCAGGCAGCGCAACCGCTTATACCGATCAGTTACTGGACGAGTGCTGCCATCGGCATTACGGCCTATGTATTTGAAGAATCAGAAGCTGCCATACGCCAGTCCGGCCTGGTGCCCGAATGGGTGAGTTATCCGGCAGAACGCGCGGGCAATGGAATTGCTGTACCGGCACATCATGTTTTTCCCAATTATCTGAAGCTTCTGAGGCTGGAAAGCGGACGTTTACGCCTCATAATCGATGTCCGTGCCGTGCTGAGAGAAGATATGAACTTCCAGTGCTTTCTTGGAGGCTTGATGGCAGATACCAACCTTACTTTAGTCAAGAAAGAGTCGGCATGAGTCGGATACGACTATAAACCGAATACTCATCCGAGCTAATTCAGGCACTTGAAAAAAAGGGTCAGGCTTTTTGCCTGACCCTTTTGATATGACGACCCAACAGATTCGAACCTGCGATCCCTGATGTTATAGCCGACAGGCGTCCCCTGCCTTGCTTTTCAATTATCTATACTGACTCAACAACCACCGGCTAAAGCTGGTAATTGTTGAGTTGTTCATTCTTTCAAAGTCATCCTGATTCTCGCCTGCGCGTCCGCCTTATTAAGGGCTGAAATCTGCCGCCCGAAAGCATCGCGGGTTTTTCTGTCGGCCTGGGCGCTCTTGATGCTGCGCTCGCAGCGCCATCGCTTGCCCGTCTTCGTAACGACCAATCGCATTTCGCTGCGGTCATGGGGAATGTGGCAGTGGTAGCAATAAATGGATGTAGGCATGGTTAAATATGAGAGGTTATTGGAAGTTCGTGTTTCGTACCGAGGGACGTACCGCTAGCCGGAAAAAATCAGGGATTAGGCGTATCGCCCAATCCCCTTGTATGACTCTTGGAATTTAACCCAAGAAACTTTGACTTTCAGCTAGTTACACTATTACATAACCAAGTATTATATACCACATACCTATATCATAGCAAATGACTGTAGATTTTCGGATGAGGTATGTATAACCGGTTGATTCAAGCATTCCCATCCCGGGTTTCCGTTGACGATTTCCTGCTCTTCCGCGTCTTATTCCTTTATCGCCTCCTGCGCGCTTTTCGTGAAGCCTAACGGACTCATATAGTGCGCGCAGCGTATTCATCAATGCTTCCCGCCAGGCTTTAAGGTGGGAAATATTTATCCACCCCGGCACATACCCATACGCATCGTCCCAGTAAAGGATCAGCCTTGTGCTCAGTCAAAGAGCGTGCAACTGGAACATGCAGGCCTTCCTCAACAAGGAGTTCACAATGCGCGATTGCCTCGTGCGTCATTGAGATCGCCTCATCCAGTGCTCCCCGCGAGATCACCAGCCGTGGAAAGGCTTCCGGGTGAACTGAGGTATATATCGGCTCGCGAGTAACCTCAATCAACTTGCCAAGGCCGCTAATAGCGGCTCGCTGCCTCTTCATCTGGAACAGAAAATGTCTGATAGCGTTCAGGTATTCATGACGATGATAGCCTTTAATCCTGATCCGTTTAATCGTTCAGTCGAAATTGCTGATATAAAAAGGAATTTAGTCACAATGATCAAATAGATTATAATGATCAAAATTAGAAGGAGAATTGCAATGGACACGATTCCGGCTGCAGATGCAAAAACCAATTTCGGTGCCCTGCTCGATAAGGCGCAACGCGAACCCGTGACGATATCCAAGAACGGCCGCGCCGTCGCTGTCGTCATGTCGGCCGCAGCCTTCGAGGACCATCAGCGGCTTAGGCTCGAATTCTTGCGTCAGGAAGTGCGCAAAGGCCTTGATGAGGCAGAACGAGGGAACGTCATATCAGGCGAGCAGGCCTTTGCGGAACTCGACGAAGGGCTTGTGGATTAATGCCTTGCTTTGAGTTCACTGCAAAAGCCGTTGAAGATCTACGAGAGATTGGCCGCTATACAAAGCAGGCTTGGGGTATTGCTCAGGCACGCCGTTACCGGGAAGAACTCGAACTTGCTCTCAGAAAACTGAGCCTGTCGCCGCGCGTCGGGCGCGAGCGGGAGGACATAGCGCCGAAAGTGCGCTCCTTTACCGTCGCTTCCCATATTGCTTTCTACCTTCCTCGGAACGATGGGATTACTGTTCTGCGGTTATTGCACCCGAACATGGATGTCGAACGCGCTTTTGATCTCCGCACTGAAAAATCACAGGAGCGCGAGCGATAATTTCCAGTATATGTCTTGAGGACCTGCCAGGAAGTCGTCGATGATATCACGCACACTTTCGGGCGATGACTGCGGGCGGCCGGGGTATCTTTGGAAACGGGAAAGGTTTTGTTGGGGCACAAAAACAGCGACATCACGTCGAACTACTCAGTGCCTGAAATTGAGGAATTGATAGATGCGGCGAATCGTATTTGTGAAACTGATTCACACAAAACTCACGCACTCGTTATGTTGAAAAGAAAAACCGCCTAGTGAGAGAACACATAAGCGGTTGATTTTATTACTTAAAACTGGCGCGCCCGGCAGGATTCGAACCCACGACCCCTTGGTTCGTAGCCAAGTACTCTATCCAACTGAGCTACGGGCGCTAAAGCTGGTCAATTGCGCGGAAGATTGGCCATTTGTGTATGCCGTATTTCCGCGCGTGAATCAATTATTATACCAGAGCGTTATACCCTCCAAGTCAAAGCTATTTTTACTAGCTCACGAGCTTGATGACTTGCTAGACCCGTTCGAGTCAGCGTCAAACGCTCGAGGCCATATAGCCAAATACAGCAACAATGAAGCCGTAGCCGATAACAAATACACGATATCTTTCTTAACGGGATTTTTTGCCTGATCACGCTCGTGCTAAAGTATCGGAACCGGGATGCTGCCTGACCCCCAAGTTTTTGAACCACCACGAATAAAAGGATATCTTTATGCAATTCATCATCTCCGGAAGCCACGGAACCGACGACCCTACGATGGCAACACTGCCTTTTATGGCCGCAAAAGCCGCACGGGAACAAGGCCATGATGTAATTCTATTTCTGTGGAATGAGGCCGTAACGCTTGCCCGCCCCGGGATCGGCGATCATATAACGGGCGTAAATTTGCCGCCGTTAAAAGATATTTTAATGGCTATACAAACGGCAGGCATTCCCATCTGGGTGTGCGGTGCTTGCGCTGTTGCGCGAAAGATTGGCGAGCCCGATCTTGTGTCCAGGCGCGCTGATCAAAACCATGGGAGACTATATCAAGGCCGTGGCCGAGCGTGAGAAGTGTGTCGCTTTTTGAATGTTCGGTTTCTGATGTTGTAAGCAGCAGACAGGCAACGCAACTCATCCTGACAAGACTTAAATATTCGGGAATGAGCACCGCCGCACCGGTCAGCTTCCCATTCACTCAGTCTGTTAATGCTGTATTCGCCTGGCTAAGCGGCAATGATTCTGTAGTTACCCTGATTGGCACTTGTGGCGCCAGCGCCAGAAATTCTTCGGCATCCTCGACGGGTAAGATTGGCGACCGAGACCAGACGTTTTTCACGCCATAGAATATCGTAGGGAAACTGCGGGATGTCGCTCATATGGATGCCCCCGCATACGACAATTCCGCCGGGACGAACCGCTCGCAGCGCAGCGGGCACCAGGGCGCCCACCGGCGCGAAGATGATAGCCGCATCGAGCTCTTCGGGCGGCGTCGTGTCCGAATCACCTGCCCACTCAGCACCCATCCTGCCCGGCAAATTCCTGAGCCGCTGTATCCCCAGGACGCGTGAACGCAAACAATTTCCGTCCCTGATGACGCAGAATCTGGGCCACGATATGGGCAGCGGCGCCAAAACCATAAATTCCGACCCGTTCGGCATCTCCAGTCATCTTGAGCGCGCGATAACCGATCAATCCGGCGCATAACAGAGGCGCCGCCTCGACGTCACTATAAGTAGCCGGAATGCGAAAACAATAACGCGCATCGGCGACAGTATACTCCGCATACCCGCCATCGATCTGATAACCCGTGAACTTGGCGTTGTACGCACAAATTCTCCTGGCCGCTGCGGCAGTACCGGCAATGGCCGCAGGTCCAGCCCAGCCACGGAATACCGACCCTCTCACCAATGGAAAAATTTCGGACATTTGCTCCGCAGGCCACCACTCGACCGATAATTTCATGGCCCGGAATAATAGGCAATTTTGGATCGGGCAATTCGCCGTCAACCACATGCAAATCAGTGCGGCAAACAGCGCAGGCTGCAATCTTGACCAAGCATCTCATCAGGGCCTGGTTGTGGGCGAGGCAAGCAGCGCATCTGAACCGCTTGACCCGGCCCGTCCAGAACCATTGCATGCATGGAATCGTTTAGCGTAGGCATGTCAATATCAAATCTCAGATTGATGAACCCCCGTCGAGCCGCCCCATTACTGATTCAACTGAGCCTCTTCGATTGGCGGTACAAGCACGCGACCGGTGAAGCCTGCGCTGGAATAGTCTCTCAGCACCGTCTCTGAAATTTCACGCAGTGCTTGCGGTTCACACAAGGCCACGCATGCGCCACCAAAACCCGCGCCCGTCAGGCGGGCTCCATATACATGAGGATGCGCCTGCAATAGCACTACCAATTGATCCAGTTCGGGTACGGAGACCTCATAATCGTCCCGAAGGCTGGCGTGCGACGCATTCATCAGCATACCGAACTCCTTGCGTCATGACAATCGGCAGCCAGCAACACGCGGGCATTTTCGCTGACAACGTGGCGCACCCGGCGGCGCAATGGCTCAGGCAGAATATCCGCAACCGACATATCGCTAACATCGCGCAGTGCGGCCACGCCAAGCCGCCTCGCAGCCTCTTCGCATTCCGCGCGGCGTCGGTTGTAGCCGCTCCCGGCAAGGGTGCGGGCAACGCCCGAATCGAGTACCAGCACCGCCGACGCTGGCGGCAACGGAACCAGCCGTCGCTCCAGCGTACGCGTATCGAGAAACAGTGCGCATTGCGTTCCGGCAAGGCTTGACGCCATCTGGTCCATGATGCCGCAACGCACGCCCGCATATTCGATTTCCGCGCGCTGCGCGAGTTGCGCGAGGCGCACGTCGTCCAGCGGCTGGCCCGTAAGAGCACGTAAGGCACGTAGCGTGGCAACCTCCAGCGCCGCGCTTGAAGACAGACCCACTCCCATGGGTACATTTGACTCGATGTGGATATCCAGTGCTGGCGCAGCGATGCCGGCAGCACGCGCTTCCATGAGACAGCCATACACATAGGTCGCGAAATGTTCCGCCGGCAGTGCGTCGAGCTTGAAGCGAACCTTGCTGCCGAGCATTTCCGAATGCAGCACATACTCGTCCTGATTATTCCGCCGCATGCTGACGCTGGTCTGCTGTTCGATGGCGATCGGCAACACATAGCCGTCGTTATAATCGGTGTGTTCACCCAGCAGGTTGACGCGGCCCGGCGCTTGCGCCGCTACCTCGGGCGGGCGCCCAAACGCTGCCTCGAAGCCGCCCATCGTACTTCCAGGAGTGTTCTCGAGCCATGCCATGAAACGCATGAGCATCCAGCCGCCCGGGAAAAGCGTTCATTCGAGCAGTCACCTCGACTTGCTGAAGCTCGCGCGCCTTCTCTTCCGGCAACGCATCCATTGCAAAAAAACCCGCTGCGATTTCCGTTCCCGCCAGATATTTGATCCGGTCCCGGGTGCGATAAGGCGGATAGAACTCCGCGTGTAAATGCGATTCAGGATGAGCTTCGCCATCGGTCGGCGCCTGATACCATGCCATCAGGTATGGAAAAGGCCTTTGCCACAATCCATCGTATTTCAGCAGCACGGTCTTCAGCGCCCGCGCCAGATCAGCACGCTGCTCGCCCGTGAGCTGAATGAAGTTCTCGACCGGCTCGATCGGGGCGACCCACACCTCATAGGGGTAGCGTGCGCATACCGGAACGAACG
This sequence comes from uncultured beta proteobacterium, assembly GCA_963850515.1. Classification (GTDB taxonomy): domain Bacteria; phylum Pseudomonadota; class Gammaproteobacteria; order Burkholderiales; family Nitrosomonadaceae; genus Nitrosospira. Next base: position 54,674 of record CAWKMH010000070.1, on the reverse strand, counting down.
CCACCGCATGGGCGCCTTCATAAAGCATGCGCACCCCCGCGCTTCGCTCCGCGGTGATGAGATCCTGCAGCATCCCGCTACCTTTGTCCGCATGGTACCGTTGTGCCTCCTGCTGCATGCGCGCCGGCACTGGCGGCACGACCGGGTAGGCGTAAATCTGGCCATGCGGATGGTGCAAGGTCACGCCGACTTCCGCACCCCGATTCTCAAACGGCAGCACATAGGCAATATCGCCCCGCTGGGCCAGCCTGGCGGTGCGCTCTCCCCACACTTGCATCAGCAATTCGATGTGCGCAAGCGGCAGCACGCCCAATGACGCGCCCGCATCCTGCGTGAACACCACCACTTCGCAATGCCCAACCGCCCGCGCGGTCGGCACGATCAACGAGGGCGGCTCTGCGCTGGGGCCGCCGAGGGAGGGAAAGCGATTATCGAACACTGCCACATCCCAGTCTCCTGCCGGCACCTCGGTCGGGTGAGCAGGATCGATGGTCACGCCCAACGGATTGTATTCAGGGGGAGGCAGAAACGTGCGTCCTTGCCGATACGCAGCGTAAGTCACCCACTCACCGCGCAGCGGATGCCACCGCAGATGCGGGACTCGCATTCAGCGGTTCGGCAAATGGGCTCGGCGCGGCAGTCTGCGGATCAATCGGCTGACGTCCATATAGCGTCATTTTACGACCGTCCGGCTTGGTAAGATCAAGCGAATACATCAGACGCCTCCGGGTATGTGAGTACGCGAAATGCATGTCACCTTCGCGATTTCCTCAAGGGGAATCTTGGGCGTGCGGTCTGCGCAGAGCAATCCATTTGCTTCCTGAAAGGTATCGGCAAACTGGGTGTAGCAAAAGCCGCTGAAGAGCGCGGTATGAATCACCGCATCCATCAGCTCGGCATACATTCGCGCAAATTCGTTTTCGTCTTTGGCCGCGGTGTAGCCCCAGGTGTGCTTCACGTCCGGCTGAGTGCACTTGGCAAAAGCGATGCCCCCGAATTCGGTCAGCATGATCGGCTGGCCTCGATGCGGATAGCCGTCGAGCGTAAGAATCCGCCCACCCGGCCGCCGCCGGTCGAACAGCTGATCGGGCTGAATACCGGCACCATAACGCTGACTCAGGTGTTCGATGTTGGCATCATAATCGTGAATGCCGATAATGTCGGTCGCGCTGCTTTCCCATCCGTCATTACCGATTACCGGACGGGTGGCGTCCAGTGTTTTCGTCAGGTGATACAGCGCTTGGACCGCGTGCCGTTGCTTGCCCACGGAGCAAGTTCGGGCACTCCCCACGATTCATTGAAAGGCACCCAGACAATGACGCAGGGGTGGCTGTAGTCGCGCTCGATGACCTCTGTCCCATTCGCGGACTGTCCGCTTGATGGCGCTGCGCGTGAAACGATAAGCAGACGGCATTTCCTCCCAAACCATGAGTCCCAGCTTATCTGCCCAGTAGAGATAGCGCGGGTCCTCAACCTTCTGGTGCTTGCGAACGCCATTGAAGCCCATGGCCTTGGCTAGCTCCACATCCCGGCGTAACGCCTCGTCGCCGGGCGCCGTGAGCAGGGTGTCGGGCCAATAGCCCTGGTCAAGCACGAGCCGCAGCATGTAGGGGCGCCCGTTGAGCATGAAGCGGTCACGCAGAATATGCACCGAGCGCATGGCGGTGTACGAAGCGAATTCGTCCACCACCTCTTCGCCATGCATGAGCCGTACCGTGGCATCGATCAACGTAGGCCGCTCGGGGCTCCATAACAGTTCGTTGCGAAAATCGTCAATACCCGGATCGGACAGTACAATAAGTCGGTCAACCTGCCCGTCCACCACCTGGTAGCGGTCATGTGCGAGCAACTGCTCGCCATGGCGCAGGCAGACATCGACGGTGAGATCGTCGGTTGATTCGCCTATGACACGCGCCTCAAAACCAATGGCATAGTGCGGCACCTCGGGGGTCCAGCGGATTTTTTCAATGTAATTGTCCGCTACCCGCTCGAACCAGACGGTCTGCCAGATTCCGGTCGTGCGCGGATACCAGATGGAGTGGGGCTCGAGTTGCCAGTCCTGCTTGCCGCGCGGCTTGGCAAGTTCATGCGGGTCGTCTTCCACATGTACGGTCACCGTCTGGTTGCCGGAGGGATGAAGCATGTCGGTGATATCGGCCCAGAATGGGGTATGGCCGCCCTCGTGGGTGATAGCCAGACAACCGTTGATCCATACCCGGGCGTTGTAGTCCACCGCGCCAAAGCGCAGGATGACGCGCCCGGTAGAGGACGGGCAGTCGAAGTCCCGCTCGTACCAGCAAAATGAGTGAAAGCCGCGATCACCGATACCGCTTGCCTCGGATTCGGGTGGGAAAGGTACCGTGATCTCCAGTGGCCAGGACTCGATTTGCGACGGCAGCGCAAATTCGCCTGCGTCATCAAAACAAAAACGCCACTTGCCGTTGAGAGAAGTCCAGTTCGAGCGCTGCATCTGCGGACGGGGATAGGCGAATTCCAAGGCATTTCTCCTACTGCTGGCATCGCGGGGTACGGATGTTTCTTGAAAACCGACGGCAGCCCGAATTGCACCGTCTATGTTTAATGTTGCTCCGAATGCTGCGCCACGGATGTCTGGTCACACGACAGCAAACGATATCGGTTTCACAAGTTCAAATAACGGAAACCTCTTCCTGATTCTACCGTCCCAGGAAGAGAACCAAAAACCCGTCCTGTCCAGCTTTCCAATATTTGTTATTGGTGCGATCCGGGATTGCCCCACATCATTTAAACCCTACACTAGCTGAGCGACGATAACAGATAAAAACAGCGCATCAAATTTCAGATTAGCAGCAAAAAAGATGGTTAACAAGAATAAAGCCGGTATTCGAGTTGACTTGAATAAGAGAAGATGTAACCGAAAAGTATCAAGAAAATAGCGTGCGCCACGCCACACAAATCTCAGGTAGAGCTAACTTCGGCTCTTGAAAAGGGATAGTAAGAATTGCATTGTGCCCAGCATCTCATTTTGCCCTCTACAGTTTGTGCGTACGCTAGAGATCAAATGATGCGCCATTCTGGCGCAGCCATGCTTTTCGTTCATAATAATCTGGCATCACCTTGTCCACTTCATTCCAAAAGGCGTCGGTGTGATCCCGGCAGTGTAAGTGGCAAAGCTCATGGACGATAATGTAGTCAATTACTTTAGGAGATGCCATCAAACATTTCCAATGAAAGCTCAAGCGTCCATCTGATGTGCAGACTGCCCAACGGTAACCAATATCCTTGACTTCAATTGATGAAGTCATCACTCCGACCTTAGGTGAAAAGTAGGCCACACGGCGCTTGATCCGCTCTAACCCCTTTCCGGAATAAAATTTTTCAAATGCGCGTTTGGCCGCTTCTTCTCCCCCATTCTCGACAATTTTACGCAGTAATTGAAAACGGCCGTCCTTGAGCTTCACTGGTTCGTCTTGCTCCTGGACTAAAAGCAGCCTGTACGATGAACCCAGATATAAAAATCCCTCGCCATTGACCCATTCGCGCACTACCCGCGTGACATTCAGGTCCCGCCATTCGGCCAAATTCCGATATATCCATAGCCGCCTGCTTTCGACAACGGCATCAGCTTCCTCCTCGGACAGGTGCGCCGGCGCTCGGACAGAGACATGTCCATCGCGTTCGATGATAATGTCAGCGGTCTTGCGTTCGCCACTGCGCAGCAATTGGTAATCGATATCTCTAACACGTCTTTCAGCCATGATATCAGCCCTTCAGTAATTCCTCGTGGCGATTCTTCGCCAACTTCATGATCTCTACCGCCACGCGCTCGAAGATGACTGTTACTTCGGCAACATCCGCCATCAACAGCAATTTGTTCAATTCGCCGCGTAGACCACGCTGTTCCGCCGGATTGTTCCAGAAATCAATAATGCCAATAGTTTCCTGCAACAGCTCCACCACGCTCTTCATCAAGTTCTTCATTTTTGCAGCCTGCCCTGCCGGGACTCCATCCGTGCCGAAGGCGAGATCAACCACATGGGCATACAAGGTGGTCGCTTCCTTATTCAACCCCTCAATATTTTCGCTACGTCCGGCAGCCGCCTCTGTTCTCAATTTCTCCAATCCCTGGGCCAACAAATCCCATTGACCTTGGTATTTCTCGATCAGGTGTTCCAGCTTCTCGGAAAGCGTCTTGTAGAATGCCGGATCTTCATCGAACTTTACGGTACAGTGCTTGCGAATGGCGTGCTCCATCTCGCTCGCTTTGGCTACGTCATTGCCCCCGGCATGGCGGTTTAGCTGGTCGAGAAAATCCTCCGACAGCAATTCCACGGGCGGTATCGTGGGATTGATGCCCAAGCTGATCAGGTGCTCGTTTATCAAGCGCTTTACCTTATCTCCCGCATCACCCAAATCCAGGCTTTCATCCTTGTAACGCTCTTTGGTTACGCTCAGTATGTACCCGAAACGCTTGGCGGGTACCCGATAAGGTTGTGCGGCCTCGTGCGGCAGGATAATGTCCATGCTCATGAGAAACTTCTTCAGATACACCTCAAAATCGGCACGAAGCTTTTCCTCCTTCAATGCGGCCACTGCTGCGTGCACCACAGCAGCGTCAGCGTCCATATCAGAGAGCCGCCCCTGCACGAAAGTCCCGATACCCATGACCCCGGCGGCCTCGAAGAATTGCACCAGGCGATGATAGCGCTCCTCCAGCACTGGCAACTCCGAAGTAATGCTCTTCAGACCATCACGCAATTCTTCCTGTTCGTCGGTCGCGATATAAAGCGTAAGCGCCTCGGTAAGGTGGTTGGCCAAACCGATGTAGTCCACCACATACCCCCGCTTCTTGCCCTTGGCTACCCGGTTCACGCGGGCAATGGCCTGTAGCAAGGTGTGCTCACGGATTTTCTTGTCGATATACATCACCTGCTCAACGGGCGCATCAAAACCGGTAATCAGCATGTCGCAGACAATCAAAAACGCTATACCGGTCAGCTCCTTGTCCCGGTCCTTGTAGTCAAATGGCTTGCAGAAATTCTCCACCGCGTTCCAGGCTTTGGCCTGCTTGCGGGCCTGGGTGACGTAAGCTGCCTCGTTAGTCCCATCAGAGGAGATAACCACGCCCACCTTGAGGAAGGCGATCTGATCGATCAATTCCATATCAGGGGCCGCTTTGAGACGTTCCCGCTCCAATCGCTCCGCTAATGCGATCTCGATCGCGCGGCGATAGCGTACAGCAGCAAGCTTGGAGTGGCATACTACTTGCGCCTTGAAACCATTCGGCAGGATATTATCGATATAGTGATCGACCAGGTCCTTCGCGATGGCGGCAATGCGTTGTTCGGCTTCAAGAATGTCGCCGGTGGCGCCATATTTCTTCTTGATCGCCAGCAATTCTCCTTCGCTACGATCACGGAACAGATCTTCGAATTTGCTATCGAACTGATATTTCTCATTCAGGGCGGTATCGGCGGTCTTGCCCTCGTACAGGATTTGCAGCGTCGCACCATCTCGCACGGCATCCGTCAGCCTGTAGGTATCGATGTATTCACCGAAACGTTTTACCGTCTTTTTCTCGCCGTGACGCTCCGTAATCAGCGGCGTCCCTGTGAAGGCGATGCGGGTAGCGTTGGGAAAAGCCTCGAAGAGGTTGTCACCAAAGTCCGAGCCCTGCGTACGGTGCGCCTCGTCGATCATCAGAATAATGCGCTCGGAGGCGTTCACCACCCCAAAGGTGTTACCCGCAGGAATGGCAAGGTAGGTACCCAATGCTTCGGCTACACGGGGCGTCAGTGTTTCCTGCCGTTCCTGGAACTTGTGAACCATCACCATGCTGATGTCGGAACTATCCACCGCCAAATGGCTGCGCAACACCTGGGTGTTCTCGATCACTTTCACCTTGCCGCCAATGAGGGCAGCGGTCTGGCCGAGCTGCACCTCCAGATCGACGCGGTCGTTGACCAGCAGAATCTTGAAATCGTTGAGGTCGCATGAAGTGCGCAGCATACGTGCCACGAACACCATGGTGAGCGACTTGCCCGATCCCTGCGTATGCCACACCACCCCGCTGCGGTCCATGGGTGTTACGCCACGTCGCAGGCGCTCGATGATCTTGCCCGCAGCACGATATTGCTGGTAACGCGCCACCACCTTGATGCGCTTGCCCGCATCGGTATCCATGAATACCGAACAGGTGCGCAGAAGACGCAGCAGGTTCATCTTGCCCAGCATTCCATGGATCAACCGTTGCTGTGGATTTCTTCCGGCCAGATTCTCATCGCTTTCAGGCCACAGTGTCTTCCAGGCATAGAAATGTTCCTCACCCGAGGTCAACGTGCCATAGTCCGCATCCGCCCCGCTCGTGCGGATCAGCAACAGATTGGTGTGAAACAGGCGTGACTCGCCTTCCTTGAGCCCTGTTTCGCGCGTTGCCTCGCGGGCATTGCGATAACGCTCCAGCTGTACGAAAGCTTCATGCATGGGGTTGGCGCAGGTAGGGCCGCCGAGCTTGCATTCCACCACTGCCAGCGGGATGCCGTTCACAAACAATACGATGTCCGGGATGATGAACTGCTTCACACAACCCGGCGTGTCGATGCGGAACTGGTTGATGGCATGGAACTGGTTATTGGCCGGATTGGCGAAGTCGATCAGCTTCACTATCGGGTCTTGCTCGCCGGTGACTTCGTTAATATCGACCTGCGCCTTGAACAGCAATGCCTGAATCGACTCGTTCGCCTCCAGCAGCGTGCGATTCGGCTGGCGCAAAATCTGGTCACGCAACTCGTCCAGTTGGCGGTCGGCAAGCCATGTGTGACCACTCTCAGTGGTATTGATGGCTCGCACGGCAGTGCGGAACACTTCGGGCAGCAGCCATTCGCGGAACGAACTTCGCAGGCTGCGAGACGGGTCGGAGGGAATGATACCGGCACCCTGGTCGATCACTTCCCAGCCCAGTGTTTCGAGCTGAGTCAGGAAGGGTTTTTCGACATGCAGGTATTCGGACATGGGTCAGTTGATTGCCAAATCCTGGGCGTGGACTTTGTGCTTAGACTTGAAGTTTCAAGCTGGAGCCAATGACTGCCCGGTCTTTGCAGTCAAACGATCCAGGGCAATGCCAATCGCCCTATCATCAAACAAACGACTCTTGCGTCCGGCGGCGCCTTCGGGCCAGTGTTGCAATCCCTCGCGGATAGCCTGTACCGTAGGCTCTACGCCATCTCTACTCAGCAGCCAATCCACGGTGGTCAACAGTTCCATACCGAACGGCGACTCGAAGCCATCGATCAAGACAGTGGTGTACTCCAACGCCTGTTCATGGGCTTTGGCCTCGGTCTTGATATAAGCCTGCACCAGGGCCTTGCGCTCATCGTCGAACCAGATAACATCCAGCGGGTTGGCGTCGCTGATGCGCTTGTCACAATGCAGGTAGCTTCCATCCAGGCTGTTGAGTAGATGAGCAAGGCGGCTAGCGTAAGGCCCGTATTTATGTGCGACGAATTGCAGGTCGAGTGGATTGCTTTGGGGGGAAAAACGTTCGATGGCGCGCTCCAGCAACCATGCCAGCTTCTGTATTTCCAGCAGGCTGCACTCCATGCCCAGCACCCAATAACGGCGCACGAGTTCGGCAATCAGCGCCCGCGCCGGCGTCAGCTTCTCCACCCCAGTTCGTTTGGCCACGTTCTGATACTGTTGGGTTGGCTCAAACACTACAATCTCGACATTCGGTAAATCACCCAAGGTAATTTCGATTTGTTCGCGCACGCTTGCCCATTCCAGACCACCATTCCCTGCCCCGAGGGGGGGGATGGCAACGGACTTGACCTGCTTTTCGATGAGGAAACGGTGCAAATCCAGCAAACCTTCCGTCACCCAGGCTATCTGTGAAGGGGCTCGCCAATGCTCCTTGGTGGGAAAATTTACGATCCAGCGCGGTCCATCGAGTTCATTCGCCTCGGTGACGAACATTTTGCCGGTCTGCACTTCCCCGGCTTTGCAGGCCGTGGAATAAAGGCGGAAATTCTCGGGAAAACGCTCCTTGAACATCAATGCAATACCCTTGCCCATCACGCCGACCGTATTCACGGTGTTGACCAGCGCCTCGGCTCGAGTCTCCAGCAAATTACCTTTTGTGAACGTAATCATTAGAAATACCACTCCCTACGAGCATAAACAGACAACTTCAGATCCCTGAACTGGATCTGCTGTTCAATCTCCCGTCTCAATGTTTCGGTGTAGCACACAATGCCGAGAATACCCTGAATCGGCAAATGATGAAAGATCAGCGCTTCGGCCTGATAACGTTCCATTTTCTTAGGGTCGTCAGGGTCGCGCTTGAAATCACGGTGCTGCAGAATTTCCCAGTCGATCTCGCTTAATTGCGCCAAGTCGGTGTAATAATCGGTCCAATCGGGATAGGCGTGCGCATTGGTGAAAAGAAATTGCAAGCCTATGGATTTCACATGAGGCAAACTGGATACCAGGATGAGGATTTCTTCGTTGCTACGTTGCGCCACTCCCCGACCAGAATGAATGTTCTTCATCATCACCGAAAACGGCGTGAAGTAAAAAGGCACGTAATCGGTCAACGTGCCTCCAGGCGATATGGGCACAATTCGATGGCGTCGTTTATCGATCAACTCGGGACTGCCGATACTCACATAGCCGGGCGACAGCATGTCGGAATTAGCGCAATGCAGTCCGTTATCAAGAATCAATGGCAGGTTGTCACGGTGAACGATGCGCCAGATCAGCGCCTTTTCGGGATTGAGACGGGGATAGTGGTTAGCCACACACCATCTCCACTGGCTCTTGCTTGACCTTGAGCGGAACTTTGCCCGTGAGGAGGTCGTGCATGAGGCCCTGTTTAATACGAGTTAGCTTGTCATGGCGCTGTTTCTCTAGTTGCAATCTTGATGTTACTGCAATAACGGAGCCCGCTATTTGCTTTTGTTCGGTACGCGAGGAAGGCATGAACATCCATAGTTCACGTATATCCCCAACTCGCACATGGCCTACCGTTGATCCCCCCGAGATTAAGTCCAGTCTGTTCTGAATCTGTCTCGATTGCAAAGCAAATAGGAAATAGACGGGATCGATAAGTTCTACATTCGGTCTATACAACATCATCCGCTGACCTAAGCATACCGCCGCGTAGCTGTCAGGGATCATACAAACTTCGCCAACCGGAGCCTCTCGTGTAATGACAACATCACGCGGCCGCGGCTTCCCTCTTGCTGTCCAGATTGCATAAGATTGCACGTCAGTAAACAACAACTCTTCGTTTACGAATTCTCCATTTCGCACATTGGGCGTGCGAATGACAGGATATCCGTCAGGTGTCTCTGGAGGCGTCCGGTTCTTGCAGTCAATAATTGTTTCACAGACTTTTACGCAAGATGTAAACATCCATTCCTTCGGAATCCAGCCAATCAGTGTTTCTTTGTAAAGCTCAGGAGCTTTATCGTGGGGCGGACGCAATTTGCCGTCAGCGGTGACACCACGGGTAAACAGGTCATGCATCAGACCCCCCTTGATTTGCTGGTATTTGGCGATGAGGGACTCTGTTTTTGTGATGGTGGCATCAACTATCGCAAGAATCTCTGCAATGCGTTCTTGAATCTTGATATTTAGTTTTGGGAGTGGCAAATGCCTTAAATCATCAGACCCAATAGCCAAGAAAGTGGACCCTTGGCTTCGCCGATGCAGAAAACCAGCATTTTGTTCAATTGCATAACGAAGAAAAGAAGTATCTGAAACTCCAGATATCCCTTGTATTGCGCCAAGCCCCCGACCAATGCAGTAGTCCTGATCGGCCACATTCATCGTTCCGACCGGAGCGCGCACGCTAATCAAAATAGAACCTCGCTTGGCGATGCGAAGAGGAAGATAACAGTAGATCTCCGGTGAGGGATAACGCGATCCAAACTCCGCGCACCCCTGTAAGAACGGAAGTCCATGCTTTTCTTTATTGTACCTCTCCGAACTGGGGGATTGACCCATTGTAATATTGGCGAATCCAGCTAACCGGCTATTGGTGAAGCAATCACTCATACCCCAATCCCACCAAAAACCGCCGTAGTTGCACGCTTGCTGCATCTCGCTCTCTTTCGATATCTTTGGCCGTTACCGCGTATTTATTCCATAGGTTTTCGATCGCGGCGATACAGGCCCGCCGATCGGCCTGCAGATAGATGCGGTAGCTATCCATTAACAGGCGACCGAGCCGCTTGATGATGGCTTTGCGTGCGTCCTTGCGGCTGATCTTGCCGCGAGCCGCTTCCACCATTTCGTCCTGCTTTTTTTCGATACTTCGGATGCCGCTCTTGAGCGCTCTGACTTCCTGCTCCAAAGCCCTTGTGGCGGGCGAGGCGTTTCTCAACTGCTTCGGCTTCGGCTAAAAAGACGGCTTGCTCGTCTTTATCGCCCTCCTTCTTTGCGAGCTTGGCGCGGGTGTTGAGATCCTTGAATTCTGCCTTGAGCTTCTTCACCTCATCGCTCGGCAATACACCCATTTGGTCACCATCTTCGAAGTCTTCTTCATCGGCGGCGGCGAACAGAGCATGCAGTTCCACCAACCGGGCGCGTAATTGCTCTTGCTCTTCCAATACTTCAGGGAATTGGCTCGCGACCAGTTCCACGTCCGGTATCAGTTCCGGCCCCCAGCCGCTGGCGGCGATGGATTTGAAGTCAGCCTTGAGCTGGTTGACGTAGTTGGCGAAAGCGCCACGCACCTGGTAGAGGCTGAGCAGGTTCTGATCCTTGAACGTCTCCGCGATGCTGGTCGACAGACGGCGGCGCAATGCGTATACGTTACCGGCATGGGTACTCTGGTTCTGCGCATCCGGTGCCAGTGCTTCCACGAGAGGAAGATTCGTTTGCCACCACTGTTGCAGTTGGTTAAGGAAGGCATCATGCCTCTCTATTAGACCAGGGTGGTTGGCGACATGATCGGCAATCGCGCGTTTGTCTCTCAGCGTCTCGGTGAAGTCTTGATAGATGCCATCCGGCCGTGGTGCAAAAAAGCTTTCCTTCAATCCGGCGTAATTGCTCCAGTAGTGACCCAGTGACTCGATTTCAATGGTTGGGACGCCGCCGTGCAGGTGCGCGCGCACGTCGTGGGGTTCCGGCGGTGGTGAGTTATCCACATAGCGGCGGATATTGCAGTTGTAGTCCTCGGCAGCGATTTCCTCAAAAGGCACACGGCGGGCGTACGCGGGGATATCTGCCCCTTGACGGTAGGCATGGACGATCTTGTCGATATCCTCCGGGCGCAGGTTGTTCTGCGCCTTACCTTCGCGGTATTCGCGGTCGGCATTGATGAACAGGATATGCTTGCGATCCTTGGCGCCAGCCTTGTTCATCACCAGCATACAGGCGGGGATTCCGGTGCCGTAGAAGAGATTGCTGGGCAGGCCGATTACCGCTTCCAGATAGCCCTTTTCGATAAAGTATTTGCGCGCCTCGCGTTCTGCGCCGCCCCGGAACAGCACGCCGTGGGGCATGATGGTGGCAAGCTTGCCATCGCTTTTCAACACCGCCAGCATATGCTGGACAAACATGAGATCCGCCTTCTTGCCCTTCTCGGGCATCAGTACGGGAAAACGGCCCGGAAACTTCAGGTTTGTCTTGCTGTAATTCTGGCTGAATGGAGGGTTGGCGAGCACCCGGTCATAGCGGCGCAGCTCGTTGCCCTCATCCATGTGAGCAGGGTTCTTGATGGTATCTTCCTGGCGGATATCAGCATGGGCGATGCCGTGCAGCAGCATGTTCATTTTGCAGATGGACCAGGTGGTGCCTATTTTTTCCTGCCCAAACAGAGCCAGGTTGCGCGGGTCGTGCCCGCACTCGTGCAGATAATCGCGCGACTGAATCAGCATGCCGCCTGAACCGACCGTAGGATCATAAATACTCATCTCGGGTTGCGGATCGACAATCTCGACGCAGACGCGCACCACTTCCGCAGGCGTGTAGAACTCGCCTGCTTTTTTGCCGGCAGAGTCGGCAAAATATTTGATCAACCATTCGTACGCCGCGCCGAGCAGATCCGGAAATTCGAAGTTTTCGTCGCGCAGGGGGATTTTTTGGAAATTCTGGACAAAATCGGCAAGCGTGTCATCATCCAAAGTGCGTTGGCCGATTTTCCGATTGAAGTTGATGCCCTTGAGAACGTCTTGCAGCGCATCGATGTTGCTGTCTTCGATTGCCTCCAGCGCCTTGTTCAGTCCCGTTCCAACATTGGTCTTGAGGTGCTTGACCTTCGACCAATGCGCCTCAGGCGGGACGAAAAAGTACTTGCCTGAGTATTGATCGGGATGATCCAGCAATTTTACAATCGCCATTGGCGACATGTCTTTAGCCTCGAACTCTTTCTTTAACTCCTCACGGCGCTGATCGAATAAATCACTCGCTCGCTTGAGAAACAGCATGCCGAAGATATATTCCTTGTATTCGCTGGCATCCATGTTTCCACGTAGATCGTCGCAGGCGCGGAGCAGGAGATCTTCAAGATGGGCCAGTGTTAGCTTTTTTTGTGACATGACAGTTTTGTTTATGTCCGACGAAGAGCGCGAAGCATTAAATTAAATGCTTACTCTTTATAATTAGCAGCAGTTTGAATCAAACATTGTTGCCAGATCAACTCCTGACTACGACGGGTTTCCGCGCTGGGGATGAAATAAAAGCAATCTCTAGAATGACAGAAAAGATAGCAGCCAAAAGGATATCTCAGCGGGGAGAGGATGCCTCAGAGATTACTACAGGGCATTAAAGAAGCTGGGCTTTCGTGTGAAGAAATGAAACTAGCCCCCGCCTCGTAGTTCGCTCGCTGGACGAAGGCCGCGCGGAAAGAACTGGCCTTGTTGCTGATCTATCTTGCATGGGGGATGGGACAGCAGCTTTAGAACGCTGCGAATTATCAATATATTATCTATTTGGCGGAGAGAGAGGGATTCGAACCCTCGATAAGCTTTTTGAGCCTATACTCCCTTAGCAGGGGAGCGCCTTCGACCACTCGGCCATCTCTCCACAAAGCAAAAAACGTAAAGCCATACTAGAATAGCGGTTTACAACTCCACGGTCAAACGCTGGGTCGTGTATTGGATGCCATGAATTGCATACCGGTTGCTCAACGGTCATGGCGCCTGATCCAGTTCAAATACCTTATGCAGCACGCGTACCGCGAGTTCCATGTATTTCTCATCCACCACCACCGAGATTTTTATTTCAGAGGTGGAAATCATCTGGATATTGATTCCTTCTTCCGCCAGGGCTACGAAACATTCTGCTGGCGATACCGACATGCGAGCGCATGCCGACACCCACTACCGATACCTTGGCTATCCTTGTCGCCGCCGATGACGCCACGCGCGCCGATATGGGCCTGAACCTGGTTCTTCAGGATATCCATGGTCCTGGCGAATTCATTACGGTTTATGGTAAATGAAAAATCCGTCATGCCGTCGTGGCCGACGTTCTGGATGATCATATCCACATCGATATTGGCATCCGCGACCGGGCCGAGAATCTGATAAGCGATACCGGGACGATCCGGCACACCCAGCACGGTAATCTTGGCTTCATCACGATTGAATGCAATACCGGAAATAATCGCATGTTCCATGTTTTTTTCTTCCTCGAAAGTAATCAGTGTGCCCTCCCCTTCTTCCTCGAAGCTGGACAGCACCCGTAACTTAACCTTGTATTTACCTGCGAATTCGACTGAACGAATTTGCAACACCTTGAACCCAGGCTCGCCATCTCAAGCATTTCCTCGAAAGTGATGGTCTTGAGTCTGCGAGCTTCAGGCACGATGCGCGGGTCGGTGGTATAAACACCATCCACATCGGTATAAATCTGGCATTCATCGGCCTTAAGTGCTGCCGCTAATGCAACAGCCGTTGTATCAGACCCGCCGCGGCCCAGTGTGGTGATACTGCCGGCTTCATCCACGCCCTGAAACCCGGCTACCGCCACCACATATCCTGCATCGAGATCCGCTGCGTATTTTATCCTCATCGATTTTCAGTATGCGCGCTTTAGTATGGGCGTTGTCGGTAAGTATTCTCACCTGGGACCCGGTATAGCTCTTTGCTTTGATGCCCAGATCCATCAGCGCCATCGATAGCAGCGCGACAGAAACCTGCTCTCCGGTCGAAACCATGACATCCAGTTCACGCGGATCTGGATGCGGCTGGAATTCCCTGGCCAAAGCAATAAGACGATTGGTTTCCCCGCTCATGGCGGAAACCACCACCACGACCTGGTGGCCACGGGATTGAAATTTCGCTATGCGGCGCGCGACATTCTTGATGCGCTCAGTGCTGCCGACCGATGTACCGCCGTATTTTTGAATAATAAGTGTCACGATTACCCGGCTTCTATGTTGGGAATAACGAACCCTGCCGCAAGCAAAACCGGATTATATGCCGGATCAATTTACAGCCGATGATGGCAAGAGTTTGCCTCAGAGAACTTAGAGAATATAGTTTTTTATTTTGTGGATTTTACCTCATTACCGGAAAGAAAACTTGAACTATTCCGGATAGGCGAAGTAAGCCCCAATTTCATCCGTTCAGTCGTGGAGACTCGATAACGCGATTGCCGTTTACGAGGTACACTTCTGTTAATTTACGCTATGCAAGTCAGTTGGGGATCTGCACTACCACCTTATGGTGAGCCTGGCAGGGAATTCCCTAATGAAGACAGGGGATTCAACCATTCGCTCCATCGCATCCCCTTCCTTTCGCACCTCTCATCCCCGCGAAGCGCTGTATGCTTGCGCCGAAAGTTATCCAGCGCTCCCCAAACATGCCAAAATGATAAGTGCGAAGCTCCGGCAAAGCCTGGCAGAGGAAAAAACTGACGCACTAATACTTGCATAGAATAAAAAAACAAATTAAATTTATGTATGTGCAATAATTCTATAACATAACCCCAACAATAACCTTTTACCATTACCTGTGAGAGCCGACTCATGAAACTCTTCGAAGAAATATCCAATCCTCGTGAAATCCGCCGCAAATTGGGTCTTAACCAGCATGACTTCTGGAGCAAGGTCGGTGTCACTCAAAGTGGAGGCTCCCGTTATGAAAGTGGACGGAATATGCCGCGGCCGGTAAGAGAGCTCGTGCGGCTGGTACATATGGAGCATATCGATCTCACCAAGATCAAAAAGGATGATCTGGCCGTGGCTGCGTTGCTGAAAAGCCAGAATCCCGATTTGTACAAGAGCCTGAAGAAAGCAGCCAAAGCAAAGTAACGGTCAAGATACCTGTTAAGGTACAGCCATTACAGTCCGATTTCGGTTTAATGCCATTGGATATCAATGTGAGAATCGGGAAGGCGAGAATCGGAATTCACGGATTCAGCTTGACGGCGAGTCCGAGGGCGCGGATTTTTGCCGAAAATGACTCCATCCACGCCTGACTGATGTTTGTGAGCCTCGGTGCTTCCGGCTGCAGGGATGGGCGTGCAAGCCCATATAGCAATACCCCTTCGAGCAGCCCCCCTTCTTGCAGGAATTTCTCGATAAATGTTAGATAGGCGTCCGATTCCAGTTGGGTCGGCGGCAAGCCATCGATTTGAAACACGCAGGTTTGCAGCCAGGTAGGGCATAAAAATGCAGCCAGTTCCAGATTTTCACGCACCCGCTTCAGGCTCATGCTTGCATTGTTGATGGATCGCCTTCCCTCCCGGGTAACACTATCCAGCTTAAACCAGACCTCGCCGTTGAGCGCCGCCATGCGGCGCAAACCTGCCTGTACGCCAGGCCGCTCGATCAGGCTGCCATTGGTGATCAACACCAGCTTAAGCTCCTTGGGTAGATCGTAATCGGCTTTCACGCGTCCAATCAGTTCCACCACCTGTTCAAATTCCCGGGCACTGGTGGGCTCGCCGTTGCCTGAGAATGCGATGTCATTGATGCGCCGTGCTTCCGGAGGTACTTGCGCCTGCATGAAGTTACCATGCAGAATTTCATGCAGGAATGCGCGCAACTCCGCCTCGAGCCTGGCCAGATCAATTACCGGCGCCGTTCCGCGTTTGAGTTCAGGAACCTGGCAATAAATGCAGCGCCAGTTGCATGCATTGTTGGGATTGAGATTGATGCCTATCGAAACGCCTCCGGCGCGGCGCGACACCACGGGATAGACGTAAGTCATCCCCGCGACATCGCGGCTGTGGTCCTCGACATGCAATAGTTTAGAAGTTCGCTGCAATGTTACAATTCCGATAATGTTAATTACACGCAGGCTGGAATTCGATGCTGGCCACCGCATACCTTCCCATAATAGCAAATGCCGTCACTTGCACGGGCATCGCTACGCGATTGAAATTACCTTGTCCGGAGACATTATCACTGAGGCAGGCGTCGCCGAACAAGGGATGGTAATGGATTATTCCGAGGTAAAACGCATCGCCAACACCATGCTGGTGGACAAATGGGATCACGCATTCCTGGTATATTCCGAAGACGTCAAGTTATTGCAATTTCTTCAATCTCTGGAAGACCATAAAACAGTCGTGCTGGATACGCCACCCACGGCGGAAAATCTCGTGCTCACCGCATTCCGGATACTGGATGCGGCCTATCAGGATACCTATGGCAACCACCTGAGGCTGGAGCAGGTGCGCTTGTTTGAAACGCCCAATTGCTGGGCAGATGCCACGCGAGCCCAGGTATTGAAGATAGCGCTGAATAAGTCCCGTCAGCCTCGACATTTGCTTTATGCCATCTTTTTGTTACCATGCAAAATGAAAAATTCTGCAGACAAGTCTTTTTACTGTGAGCCTTCTTCCATGCTAAATCAGCCCGTTCCCGATTTTGAGCTTCCTTCTACCGGCAATAAGGTATTTCGTCTATCCGAGGCTTCCGGAAAAAACCTCGTAATTTATTTTTATCCGAAAGACAACACGCCGGGATGCACCACAGAGGGTCAGCAGTTCCGCGACGCTTATGGCGAATTTCAAAAACTCGACTGCGATATTGTAGGTATCTCGCGAGACAGTATCAAGTCGCACGAAAATTTCAAGATGAAGATGGAATTCCCTTTCGAATTGCTGAGCGACAGCGACGAAACCGCTTGCAAGCTGTTCGACGTCATCAAGATGAAAAATATGTATGGCAAACAGGTTCGAGGCATAGAGCGGAGCACTTTCGTCATTGATGCAGAAGGGATCCTGCGGGCGGAATGGCGGAAAGTCAAAATTGATGGCCATGTCGAGGAAGTACTGGAGTTCGTGAAGAACCTGGGCAGAGAAAGTCATGAGTCCTAGAAAACCGGCTTCATCTGCAGGTTCTCCCGTTACCAAAATCACCCGTTTGCGAACCAACCCCAAGCTGTTCGTGCTCGACAGCAACGTGCTGATGCATGATCCCACCAGCCTGTTCCGTTTCCAGGAACACGATATTTATATCCCCATGGTCATCCTTGAGGAGCTCGACAATAACAAGAAAGGAATGTCGGAGGTGGCGCGCAATGCGCGCCAGACCAGTCGTTTTCTGGATGAGATCGTCAGCAGTGCGATAACCGATATTGATGAAGGTATTTCATTGCAGTCGCATGGCAGCAAGAACGCAACCGGGCGGCTGTTCCTCCAGACGCAGGCGATCAATAGCGTTTTGCCCATGCGGTTGGCGAGCGGCAGCGCCGATAACCAGATTATCGGCGTCGTGAAATTTTTGCACGAAACCTATCCGGATCGTAGCGTTGCGCTGGTGTCCAAAGACATCAACATGCGTATCAAGGCACGGGCGCTGGGGTTGGCGGCAGAAGATTACTTCAACGATAAGGTCCTGGAAGACACTGATCTCCTCTTTTCCGGGATACAGGAATTACCCGCGGATTTCTGGGACAAACACGGCAAGGAAATGGAATCGTGGCAGCAATCCGGCCATACGTTTTATCGCGTCAAAGGCCCGCTATGCGCCAGCTTTATCGTCAATCAGTTCGTTTATCTGGAGCATGACAAACCGTTCTATGCCAAAGTCACCGAGCACAGCGGCAAAACCGCCGTTCTGCAAACGCTCAAGGACTACACCCACCAGAAAAATAATATGTGGGGGATCACCGCGCGCAATCGTGAGCAGAATTTTGCACTCAATTTGCTGATGAACCCGGAAGTGGACTTCGTTACGCTACTGGGGCAGGCGGGTACGGGCAAGACTTTGCTTACGCTCGCCGCTGGCCTGATGCAAACGCTCGAGCACAAGGTTTATTCGGAAATCATCATGACGCGCGTCACAGTGCCGGTAGGTGAGGATATCGGCTTTCTGCCGGGAACCGAAGAAGAAAAGATGACACCGTGGATGGGCGCGCTGGAAGATAACCTCGACGTCCTCAACAAAACGGACAGCAGCACGGGAGAATGGGGCCGCGCCGCCACGCTCGATCTGATCCGCTCACGCATCAAGATCAAGTCGCTCAACTTCATGCGTGGACGAACTTTCATCAACAAATTTCTGATAATCGATGAGGCGCAAAATCTTACGCCCAAGCAGATGAAAACGCTCATTACCCGCGCTGGGCCAGCGACCAAAGTCGTGTGCCTGGGCAACATTGCCCAGATAGATACGCCTTATTTGTCCGAAGGAAGCTCGGGGTTGACTTATGTGGTGGATCGATTCAAGGGATGGAGCCACAGCGGCCACGTAACGCTACAACGCGGCGAACGTTCCAGATTGGCCGATTATGCGACGGAGGTCTTGTAGCCTGTAAGCTTGTATAGCTTGGTTGATTAAGGCTCGGAACAAGCCAGCCTGTATCCTACGTCCCCTCAGATTACCGGTGCAATCTCTGGATGAAATCCAGGTGCGCACGTAGGCGTTATTCAGCGGTTCTCAATAATGCCCGGATTTGGCGCAGCTCTCAAATCTGGTGTATTCGCCAAGGAAGGTAAGATCGACTTTGCCAATCGGGCCGTTCCGTTGCTTGCCTATGATGATTTCAGCGATTCCCTTGTCTTGTGTATCCGGGTTATAGACTTCATCCCGATAGATAAAAAGAATCAGATCCGCATCCTGTTCAATGGCTCCCGATTCGCGCAGGTCGGACATGATGGGGCGCTTGTTCGGACGCTGCTCCAGGCTGCGGTTCAATTGCGATAACGCGACGACAGGCACTTGCAGTTCTTTTGCCAATGCTTTGAGCGAACGGGAAATTTCGGAAATTTCAGTGGCCCGATTCTCGCCTTGGCCGGCTGCGGACATCAGCTGCAAATAATCGACCACGATCAATCCCAGTTCGCCATGCTGGCGATGAAGCCGCCGCGCCCGCGCTCTAACTTCCAGCGCATTCAGTGCCGCGCTTTCGTCAATGAAAAGTGGCGCCTCGCTCAGCTTGCCCAAGCGCATGGGTCAGCTTGGACCAATCCTCATCCTGCAAACGGCCGGTACGAACCTTGTGCTGATCCAGGCGTCCTACCGAGCCCAGCATACGCATTGCCAGCTGCGCGCCCCCCATTTCCATACTGAATACGGCTACGGGTTTTTCCAGTACCAGCGAAACATGCTCGGCAATGTTGAGCGAAAAGGCGGTTTTACCCATGGAGGGCCTACCCGCGACAATAACCAGATCACCCGGCTGAAAGCCGGAAGTTTTCTGATCGAGGTCATGGAATCCGGTAGCGATTCCGGTCACATCGCTGGGATTATCCTGATTGTAGAGTGTCTCGATACGCTCCACGACCTGCTTGAGGAGCGGCTGGATATCGATAAAACCCTGCTTTCCCCGCGCCCCTGCCTCGGCAATCTCGAACACCTTGGCTTCAGCTTCATCCAGCAGGGTCGCCGCGGAGCGACCTGCGGGACTATACGCGGAGTCGGAGATCTCCGAGCCGACCTGAGCCAGTCTGCGCATCACTGCCCGTTCGCGCACGATTTCCGCATAACGCCGAATATTGGCTGCGGAGGGCGTATTTTGAACGATCACCCCTACATAGGCCAATCCACCTACGTTTTGCAGCTCAGCTGATATTTCAAGCGACTCGGCAACGGTCACCACGTCCGCAGGTTTGCTATGCTCCACCAGTTTGCAAATATGGCGATAAATGAGCCGATGGTCCTGCCGGTAAAAATCATCCTCGGTGATGACGTCAGCCACCTTATCCCAGGCATAATTATCAAGCATCAACCCGCCCAGCACAGACTGCTCCGCCTCAACCGAGTGCGGCGGCATTTTGTAGGATTCAAGCAACTGATCGTTGGTGGCTGCGGTAAGGAATTGAGCCATGGGATCCGGGTGGCGTTACGGGGAAGGAGAAGATTTTACCATCCGTACGATAGGGAAATACGGAAAAAGGAGAAAAGGGCCTATAAGCAGCCCTTGGGAGCCTCTGAAGGAATCCGCTGTCGAGCCCCTGGTTGTCAACGCTGGGTTGGCAACCAGGACTTGAAATCAAAGGATCATTCAGGGATATTCGGAACTATCCTGCAGGAGTACCCTGGCGCGGATGGGCGTGCTTTCAGGAAGTAGTCTCGCCCAAAACAGAGACAACAATATTTGCCATTACCTCACTATGCAATGCAATAGTGACAGGATGATCTCCCACCTGCTTCAATGAACCATGCGGCATGCGTATCATTGCCCGTTCAATCTCGAAGCCCTGGGCTTTTAACGCCTCCTCTATATCAGCATTGGTCACTGAACCGAACAGTTTGCCGTCAACGCCGGCCTTCTGACTAATCTGCACCATTAATCCGTCCAGTTTTTCTGCACGTGCCTGAGCAGCAGCCAGGACGTCCGCATGGGTTTTTTCCAGCTCAGCGCGCTTTACCTCGAACTCGGCAATGGCGGCCTGCGTCGCCCGCTTTGCTTTGCCTTGAGGAATAAGGAAATTTCGCGCATACCCGTTTTTTACTTTGACAACGTCACCCAACTGGCCGAGATTGAGAATTTTTTCCATCAGTATGATCTGCATATCATCGCTCCTCAGTGCAAGTCGGTGTAAGGAAGCAACGCGAGAAAGCGCGCGCGCTCAATAGCAATACTTAACTGGCGCTGATAACGCGACTTGGTACCGGTGATGCGGGCCGGAATGATCCTGCCGTTTTCATTGATGAAATCTTTCAATAACTCGACATCCTTGTAATCCACGGTTTTAATGCCTTCTGCAGTAAAACGGCAGAATTTCCTGCGCTTGAACAGTGGGCGGTTGGCCTTTTTGTCCTTGTCTTTGTCTTTGCCATCTTTACGTCTTGAGATAAAACGAGCCATGATTTTTCCTGTCTTGAAATAAAGGCCTGAATAATTTAAATAAGATCAATTTTGTTCACATGCAACACCAGTTGCAAGCTCATCCGGCTTTTTTTTGCCAGAAAACCTGCGAGTTTCACTAGCGTACCGGGCGCTATGCCCGCAATGGCTTCAGCCATCTGTGCTAGCGCCACTGCCGAAATTTCGCACTCCACCTGGCGTGGCTTATCGGCTTCGATCTGGCGGGAGGCGTGGCTAATCTTGAATTCCGTCACCGCCACCCCTGCTGGTGTGTAACGTAAACTGCCGATTTCGATAATTTTTCCGCAAATTACAGTCTGGTTGCAGTTCAATTATTGCCGAGCCTACGTCGCGAGCGTGGTTTCTTTAAGCTCCTCCGCTGCTGGCGCGGCTGACCTTGGTTTTTCTTCGCGCATCATCGGCGAAGGAGTCGTTACCGGGCCGCCCATTTTAGTGGTGAGATGCCGCAATATGGCATCGTTGAATTTAAATGAATGATCCAGTTCGTCCAGTGTTTCCTGATCACATTCGATGTTCATCAGCACGTAATGCGCCTTGTGAACCTTCTGGATCAGGTAGGTGAGCTGGCGACGCCCCCAATCTTCCAGGCGGTGAACCTGGCCATTTCTCGCAGTAACGATTCCGCGGTAACGCTCGATCATTGCGGGAACCTGCTCGCTCTGGTCAGGATGGACAATAAAAACGATCTCGTAATGTCGCATGCAGTCTCCTCATGGGTAGAGCCTCCCGCGATGCGAACACGGTGAGGCAAGGGTTGAAAAGCCGGGTACTATACTGAACCGGGAAAGAAATATCAATTGGCAAAGGCATTTAAACAGACATCAATGAAACCTCGGATAGTCTCACGCAGGCGCGGCAGTGGCTTTTGTAGCGGGCTGCCCGGCGGCTTCCTGCGCATCGCGCTGTCGGCGATTCTCGAAGAGGCATATGCCGGCGCTGACAGAAACGTTCAGGCTTTCCACGCTGCCCAGCATGGGGATGGCAACAAGGCGATCACAGGCCTCGCGCGTCAGCCGGCGCATACCTTTCCCTTCCGCGCCAAGAACCCAGGCAACGGGCCCCTCCAGCTTCACAGAGTTGAGATCGATGTCCGAATCGGCCGTTGCTCCGATTATCGATATACCGCGCTGTTTCAGCTCCCGCAACGTACGGGCCAGATTAGTCACGGAAACATACGGCACGGCATCGGCTGCACCACTCGCTACTTTGTGCACCGTGGCGGTGAGCCCGACGGCACGGTCTTTCGGCGCGATCACGGCATGAACGCCAAAGGCATCCGCCACCCGCAGGCAGGCGCCCAGATTGTGCGGGTCCTGTATGCCGTCCAGCACCAGAAGCAACGCAGGTTCAGTCAGCGTATCCAGCACATCGTCTATATCCACATAACTGCGAGAGGCGTCTATATTCGCCGCCACGCCCTGATGGCGCGCACCACCGGCCATCGCCGCAAGCCTGGTGTTATCGCATGAGATCAACTCGGACCTCCTGGGTTTCGGCAAGCTTTGCCAAGTCACGCGCGCGCTGGTCCCGGCGATCAGCATCGAGAAAAATTTCCTTGATGCTGGCAGGATTTTGCCGCAGTCGGCTAGTAATAGCGTGGAAGCCGAATATAAGGCGTATATGGGACATCTATAAATAGGTCAATTGGGTAAGTGGATGGGTCAGCATTGTAGCGACTCCGGCTGATCGGAGCACCCTGCGCTCCGGGTTAACGCCGAGTTAACTCTGATCTCCCGTATCGCGCGAACTGGCTCCGGCCAGAACAAAATCGATCTTGCTGGACTCCAGATCGACCCGCACCAGCTTGACGCTAAGCCGGTCGCCGAGGCGGTAACGCTTGCCGCTGCGCTCACCCAGCAACATGTGCTTGCCGGCGTCGAAATGAAAATAGTCGCTGGGCAATTCGGAAATATGAACAAGCCCTTCCACATAAATACCATCCAGCGCCACGAAAAGGCCAAAACCGGTTACGCCGCTGATCACGCCTTCAAAGCGCTCCCCTATTCTATCCTGCATGTAATAGCATTTAAGCCACAACTCCACATCGCGGCTGGCATCGTCTGCACGACGCTCTGTCTGTGAGCAATGCACACCCAGTTCATGCCAATCGCCGGGAGAATACGTCCCGCCATTCAATACTGCCTTGATCGCACGGTGCACCAGCAGATCGGGATAACGCCGGATAGGTGAAGTAAAATGGGTATATGACTCGTATGCAAGCCCGAAATGGCCAACGTTGTCCGGGCTGTAAACCGCCTGGCGCAAGGAACGCAACATCACTGTCTGCAAAAGCTGTGCATCCGGCCTATCCTTGATCTTGCTCAATGTCTTGGCGTAATTCTTGGCGCTCGGCTCGTCCCCACCGCTTAGCTGCACGCCGAATTCCTTTAGGAAATCCCGCAGGGCAAGCAGTTTTTCCGGGGTAGGCCCTTCATGGATACGATAGAGCGTGGGTTGTTTATGTTTCTGCAAGAAATCCGAGGCACATACGTTCGCTGCCAGCATACATTCTTCGATCAACCGATGGGCATCGTTACGCTTTACCGGAAGAATGCGTTCGATTTTGCCCTGATCGTTGAAAATCATCTGGGTTTCAATCGTTTCAAAATCGATTGCGCCCCGCTTGCCTCGTGCCTTGAACAACACCTTGAATAATTTATAGAGCAATTGAATATGCGGAAGAAGGCTCTTGTATTGCTTCGCATCCTCACCCTTGGGATTTTCCAGCATCGCTGCCACTTTGGTGTAAGTGAGCCGCGCCTGGGAAAACATGACTGCGGGATAAAAACGATACTCGTTAAAATCCCCCGCTGCGTCAATGTTCACCTCGCATACCATGCATAGCCGCTCCACTTGCGGGTTAAGCGAACATAGACCGTTCGAAAGCACTTCCGGCAACATCGGGATAACGCGGCGCGGGAAATAAACCGAGTTGCCTCGATTTAAAGCCTCGCGATCGAGCGCATCCGTCGAACGAACGTAGTGGCTGACATCCGCAATGGCTACATATAGCTTGTAATTTTTCCCGTCGCGCTCGCAATACACCGCATCGTCAAAATCGCGGGCGGTTTCCCCGTCTATCGTCACCAGCGGCAGATGGCGAATATCCTCCCTATCGGTCAGATCCGCTTTCAGCACCATGTCGGGGAAGCTGGCGGAACGCTCTTCCACTTCCGGTGGAAACTGATGAGGCAAATCGTGCTTTCGGAGAGCAATTTCGATCTCCATGCCAGGGGCGGTGTACTCACCCAGAATCTCGACGATGCGGCCGATCGGCTGCGCGTTCTTGCTGGGCTGCTGGATGATTTCGACCATCACTACCTGGCCCGCCTTGGCATTCATGGATTCTTCCGGAGGTATCAGAATATCCTGGCTGATACGCCTGTTCTCCGCCTCCACAAACAAAATTCCGTGATCGGCGTGCAGGCGGCCGACCAGTTGGGTGACGGCACGCTCCAGCACCTCCACAATAGCGCCTTCCCTGCGCCCGCGCCTATCTACCCCAATTTCGCGCACCATCACACGATCGCCGTGCAACGCCTTGTGCATTTCCTTGGCGCTCAAAAACAGATCCGGACTGCGATCGTCGGGTACCAGGAAGCCGAAACCATCCGCATGTCCCTGGATCCTCCCCTTGATAAGATCGAGCTTGTCCACCACGCAGATATCGCCCTTGCGGTTACGCATGATCTGACCTTCGCGTAACATCGCGGAAACACGGCGACTGAAAATTTCGTTTTCTTCTTCCGTAATTTCCAGCAGGCTCTGCAATGCTTTCTCATTCACGGGAACGCCATGCTCTTCCAGGATTTGGAGCATGAATTCGCGGCTCGGCAGCGGATGGCCATATTGAAGCTTTTCGCGCTCGAGATGAGGATCAAGATCGCGGAGTTTGCGTTTCTTCTTAATTGACAAAGCAATGGTTTCCTATAAAATTGCGACCTCTGCCCGCACCCTGTTTCATAAGTCCCACTTCGGACAGGATGCGAGCATTGCCCAGATGGCGGAATTGGTAGACGCACTAGGTTCAGGTCCTAGCGGTGGCAACACTGTGGAGGTTCGAGTCCTCTTCTGGGCACCAGGTTATATCCTTCAAGACCCCGCTCTCCGGCGTATTCATTGCCTATCAGCGCATGTTACGTCTATTAGTTCAACTATTACGGTACTCCATCCACTCCATTTGCTACCAGCTCCGTCATTTTTCCGTCAGGAATTTCATCGCGGCGTATATCAGGGGAAACAGGGCAAAGGGTCGGTACATCGAAATAGACAAGGAACGTTCGGAAGCACGCTATTTTTAACTCCAAAAATAGAGACCGCTAAATAAGTAAGCGGCTGATGCCGAACCCTTGATTATTAATTATAGCAGCGAGTATAGCCGGTTCTTGAACAAGCATTCGGCTTGCCGAAACTGTGTCGTCTGATGAAATCACTGCAAGTGATGAATCGCCACTCGCAAACCCTAACAGTGTGACAGAAATGCATTAGTCTTGAAATAGTCCTCCTGTATGTATCGCCACTGCATTTCTTAAGATTGATAAGCGGATTGACCATGCCTCTATCAGCCGAGCCGTACCTGATCAAGTAATTTCTAGCTGTAAAATCTTACAGCTATCCATGAACTCCAATCCATTGTCTCATAGCGTAGTTGCCATTCTATGGATGGCTAGTCATGGCTCATTAACAGAAGAAGAAAATCTATGCCATCAAAGGCCTTAACCGGACTTCAATCACTAAAGCTGGCGAATGGAACATGTAGGAGCATTCATAACTGGACTTAGCGCAAAATCGCGGTGATGACCAGCCGATTTTACCGCCGCAATGAGTACCGTTTCACGAGCGCCTTGTCCTGAATATTCCGTCCGCTATTTCCCATTGTCAAAGGACAGCGGCAACGCCACTAAAAGCCAAGTCCTGTGCATTTCTTATGACGCCGCAAAACAAGCTTAAGTTTTGCCGTACGGAAACCCTGCGAGAGAAAACAGAGAGAGGCAATCTTATTCTTTTCAATTCGAATTGACATAAAGTGAAGCAGATTTTCGTCGTTAACTATGTAGCGACTCACTCGAAATCGGTGTCTATCGCACATGGCAAAATTTTTCTATTCTTTATAAGCGATACGCATATGCCTGGCTTGTTTCCCCCACACTCATCGATAAGCAATGCCCCCGAAGCGGGCCAATTTGCCCAGGAAGCATACTCCGATCCTCACTTTCCAACCTTTGGCAAAAGCTTCTCCATTAAGAAATCGGCAGCCAGAAAGACGAGCAAATGGGGTTCAACCGGGCTGACCTGCGTTCCCCGCATAAGTAACGAATTGCGAGCAACGTTACTTTTGGACTCTTCCAAATGAACGACGTCGTGGCTGCTTTCAACGAATATTTCGAAATTATCCATGTCGATTCTCCGGAATTGCTACGCGATGTATTTCGCCTGCGCTACCAGGTTTTATGCATCGAGCAACGCGCCCCGGCTTTGAACCGTCAAGCTATCCGATGGGGCTGGAAAGCGATGACTATGATCGCCACTCATCCCATATTCTTTTGCGCCACCGGTTATCGGGTGAATTTGTTGGGACCGCGCGTTTGATACTCCCTGACCCTTTGAACCCAGAAAAACTCTTTCCCACCGAACAGAATACCTGGCTGGATCCCGCCCTCATCAATGGTCGCCAGCTGCCTCGCCAAAGCATCGGTGAGATATCCCGTTTATTCGTCGTACGCCGGTTCAAGCAGGCGAAGGGGCGAATTACCTCATGCTCTCAAGAATGAGACAGGCAGTGAACCACCAATCCCTATAAGGCGGCGGCGCTTTCCTCACCCGGTTCTGGCGCTTGCCGTGGGCATCATAGGTATGTCGGTTGAGCACAAGATCACTCACTGGTTCTCAGTAATGGAACCCGCCTTGAACAGACTATTGAGTCTCTATGGGCTACAACTCGATCCTGTCGGGCCAATAACCGAACACCACGGGCTGCGCCGGCCTTACTACGCCGACCTGAGCAAGATGCTGGACAGAATGTACGAAAACCACAATGAATTTTGGGAGCTAGTTACCAATTACGGCAGAGTGACACCCATTCGCCAGGAGCAGAGATTAGCGTTGACATCCAATGTTCACCATTGTCGCTGAGCCTGAATATAAACACGATGGCTGCCAATAGATGGACTGTCACAGTCCGGTTTCACCATCACATTTATTACCACTCTTAATCTCGACGGTCCTGATACCAGCCCGATCTCGTGCGCCACAATGGCGCGAACATAAATCGTGACAAGAAAAAAAATAAATAGTCGTCTTGCCGTCCTCATATGCCTGCTGCTTAGTACGCTTTATGCCATTGGCGCCGCCTGGGCAACGGAGCCCTATGAGATTGTGAGTAATCCCAGCGTCAGCGAGAAAACACTCTCAAAAAGTTCGTTGCGCGCCATTTTCGGCATGCGTCTTCACGAATGGCCGGACGGCACAGCCATACGTGTATTTGTCATGCCTGATGATTCCTCTATACACGCTGTATTTTCCAAGGAGAAACTGAATGTCTTCCCCTACCAGCTTCGTGCCGCCTGGGATCGATTGGTATTTTCGGGAACCGGTCAAGCCCCTAATACAGTAAGTTCTCCCGAGGAAATGCTTGCCAAAGTCGCCAGCACGCCTGGAGCAATTGGTTATTTAACTAAGTCCAGGATGGATGGTAGTGTCAATGTACTCCAGATCAAATAGCCACTCTCGCAACCGTTTCCTGATTGCTATCAGGCTTGCTTTCGTCCCGTGCGTGCTGTGGAGTTGCACTGTGCAAGCTGAAAAGTTGCCCCAAAACCTGCAAATACATGGCTTTGCAAGCCAGAGCTGGTTGAGAAGCTCGGGCAATAACAACGTTTTCGGAAAAAGTGCTTCCGATGATGGCAGCTTCGACTTCAGGGAGTTGGGACTGAACGCTTCGATGAGGCCGTTACCCAAGCTGCAGTTTTCGGCACAGATGCTGTCGCGCTGGGCCGGCAAAGGCAGCCCCGGCAATATCCGGCTGGATTACGGTTTTCTTGATTACACAATGTTCTCCGGCGAGA
Organism: uncultured beta proteobacterium; assembly: GCA_963850515.1. GTDB lineage: Bacteria > Pseudomonadota > Gammaproteobacteria > Burkholderiales > Nitrosomonadaceae > Nitrosospira. The sequence continues at coordinate 26,395 of CAWKMH010000070.1, read as the reverse complement.
GCAATCAACTGGGAATACGGCTGGGCAGAATGAAAAATCCGCTTGGCTTCTACAATGATACCCGCGATGTACCTTTCACGCGACCAAGCATACTTCTGCCCCAATCCATTTATTTCGATCGCACGCGAAAGCTGGCAATCGCTGCCGATGGCGCACACTTATACGGAGAACATCGCTCCGATATGGGGGATATTTCCTTTCAGCTCGGAATAGTACGCCCATTGGTTCGAGGCGAGGAAGCCGAAGCGGCCGTATTGCAGCGGCAGTTCCCCGGCCATCTTGCGCCAGAAATATCGTATGTCGGGCGAGTCAACTATGAACTCGATGGCGGACGGGTTCGTCTTGCCGTCAGTGTCACTCAGCTGAATATCGGCTATGCTCCGGGAACAGGTGATGCCCTAAACGGGGGCACGATTCACTTCACTCCTTTAGTCCTTTCCGCTCAATATAATGCCGAGCGCTGGAGCCTTACTTCCGAATATGCCCGGCGCCACCTTGAGTATAAAAACTTCGGCGCGATCCCCCACCTGGATTTCACCGGCGAAAGCTATTACTTCCAGGGCGTATATCGATTTACACCCGAATGGGAAGCTATCGTTCGTTACGATGCCCTGTTCACGGATAGCGATGACCGTAATGGAAAAAAATGGGCGGCCTCTCCTGCCGGAAGAGGACGTCCCGCACATAACCGCTTTGCCAAGGATGTAACGGTTGGCCTGCGCTGGAACGTCACGCCTGAGTTCATGCTGCGTGCCGAATATCACCGAGTCAACGGTACAGGCTGGCTCTCCACTCTTGACAATCCTGTTCCTGGCGATATGTCTCAGAACTGGAATCTCTTCTCAATCCTCGGTTCCTATAGGTTCTAGTGACAACTTGATGGAACATAATTTCCATATAAACAAGGTTCAGCCCGACGGCACGGCACGCTCCGCGCCGTCCGGATTTCTGAGCCTGAAATGGAAAGTCCTGCTGCTGAGCAGTTTGATATTGATCTCCATCGTGGTTTCATTCACTGGGATTACTTACCTGAGTTTAATAGATGATTTTGAGGCGCAGAGAAGCGCGCAGCACAAACGTTATGCCAGCGAAGTGGAAGGTTTGATAGATCAGATTTCGAAAGATCTTCATCAGCTTGCTGAATTGCTTCCTTTGCTGGAAGGAATGGGTACAGACCTGCTGGCAGCCAATGGAGAAAATATCACCGAAACATTCGATCCATATTGGGCATCATTGCAGCTTAATAAGGGTATCGAACTGATACGTTTTTACGATAACTCCGATCAGCTATTGGCAAGCTGGGGTATTCCGGAATCTGACACTCATGAAAGCGTAATGCTGAATTGGATTCGTGAGGTGAATGCACGAGAAAAGCCTATCAGTTCTCTGAGCTGCCAAAATAAATGCATCCAGTTCGTGGTGGTCCCTCTGCTGGTAGAGGGCAAAAGTGTTGGCGTTGTCATCATCGGCGCGCCTCTGATCGACGCCATCCTGGGATTCAAGAATATTTCCGGCGCTGATATCGGCTTGCTTATCAGTGAGCATGACAGTGACAGGAAGAGCACCGAGATGATAATTCCCGACTGGAACGTTCGGATTGCCGCACACAGCAAAGAAATGAATACGGCAATTCTCACTAAAGTCGCGGAGCAGTATCCCGACTTCAGCCACCTGGAAAATGGTGTTCAGATTTCCTGGGATAACCGATATCTGCAAGTCAAATCGCTTTCCGTTAACAAAATAGGTGAGCTCGATAAGGCACAGTTTATAGTCGTCACCGATATCACCTCCACCATGCGTACCATCCAAAGTTCGACACAGCAGAACATAATCATCGGGGCGGTGGGGCTTATGCTTTCCGAGCTGTTATTATTTTTCATTCTCAGCAGGCCATTGTCGCGGCTCAAGCATATCGCCTTCACATTGCCGCTTCTTGCCCGGAGCAGCTTCAAGAATTTCCGGTCGGAGCTTCATACCGATGGCCAGAAACCATGGCTGAAAGATGAAATTGGCATGCTTGACGAAACAGCCGTGGCCCTATCCTATCAACTGGAAAACTTGAAGACCAGGTCGCCGATCGGACTCAGATATTGGCGAGGAAAATGAATGAATTAAGCAAAGAACGGGATTTCATCACAAATCTGCTCGATATCGCGCAAGTCATTGTAATGACGCAAAACGCCAGTGGCGAAATTCTCACACTAAATGCTCACGGCGAAACGCTTATCCAGTATACGGAAAAGGAACTGCAGGGAACACCGTTCATCAATCTTCTCACGCTTGATGGAGATATGCGCGATCTTCCCGCGTACCTTGAGGAGGTACGCTCTGAACAAAGAGACCAATTGCGTCATGAAGCCGACGTCCTGTGCAGGGATAAATCGACGAGGCATATTCTCTGGTTGCATTCCCGCCTGACGCGACATAGGAGAATGACCCGGCAATGCTCTCGGTAGGGCTCGATATGACCGAACATAAACGCACAGAAAGCCGGTTGGCATGGCTGGCCGACCATGATCCCCTCACCAACTTGTATAACCGGCGCCGCTTTCAGGAAGAACTGGAGCAAATGCTGAATCTGGCTGCCCGCTATGGACATTCGGGTGCGCTGCTATTTTTTGACCTGGATCAGTTCAAGTATATAAACGATACCAGCGGACACCAGGCGGGCGATGCTTTGCTGAAAATGATCGCGCACATGTTGCATGGCAGCGTACGCAGCGTAGACATACTCGGGCGCCTGGGCGGTGACGAGTTTGCAGTGATATTGCCTCAAACTACTGCGGAGGGGGCGATAGAAGTCGCAAAAAATGCCCTCGCTTGCCTGAACCAGGGGAAAATTACCATAAATGGCCGAAGCCATAAGGCTTCAGCCAGCGTTGGTATTGCAATTTTTCCCGAACATGGAAATAACGTGCACGACCTTTTGGCGGCGGCGGATCTCGCCATGTATCAAGCCAAAGAAGCGGGACGGGGCGGGTGGCATCTGTTTTCAAACGAGGAAAAGACCCGGGAGCGCATGCATACCCTGGTATATTGGAAAGAAAAGATCGAGTATGCGCTTTTGCATGAACGATTCTTGTTCTACTTCCAGCCCATCATGCATATCGCGAACAAAACCGTTGACCATTACGAAGTGCTGCTACGCATGCTCGACGATAATGGAACCGTGCTTGCTCCTCAATATTTTATACCGGCAGCAGAGCAAACCGGCCTTATCCATGCCATCGATCATATGGTGTTACGGAAATCCATTGCTCAAGCGGCGGAAATTCAACACAACGGGCTCCGTGTCCGTTTTTCGATAAACCTTTCAGCCCATGCATTTCATGATCCCGAATTGCTATCGATCCTGAAGGAAGCTTTTACTCAATATGATGCGGATCCTTCAAACTTCATGTTTGAAATAACCGAGACGGCAGCCTTAGAAGATTTGTCCGCGGCGCGAGAGCTCATGGAAACGATTAGAAAGCTCGGCTGCAGCTTTACGCTGGATGATTTCGGCGTCGGCTTCTCTTCGTTCTATTACATACGGCAGCTTCCCATTGATGTGGTGAAAATCGATGGTTCGTTTATACGCAATCTGGCGAATAGCCCCGATGACCAGATACTGGTAAAAGCGCTATGCGATGTGGCACGGGGATTCGGGAAGAAAACAACGGCCGAGTTCGTGGAGAACGCAGCGACTTTCTCTCTTCTGGAGAAAATGCAAATAGATTATGCGCAAGGCTTTTTTATAGGAGCGCCGATCCCGGCGCATGATTCGCCGTTCAAAGATTTTTTGTAGGTGTAGCCTACAGCGATCCTGTTCGGCTCACTTTGAGAGAACACAAGGCTGGGAGCAACGGCAAAGGATCAAGCAGTGGCCGGTTCAGGACACATGCCAGAGCATTACGAGCGCTGTGGATCTGATAGATCAGGATTATCGCTTATGGATCGTGGGGCGACGAAAAGATGCGGCTGACGCCGCATAACCCATCTCAGGCTTCTTCAGGGTCGGGGTTTTCCGTGAATTCCGGTTTTAGCTCGGCATTGGCTGAACTGGCTCCTTCAAGGCCGGTTTTACCGGGAATTTTTGGCGTTTCACACGCTACATCCGCATTTTGCGCACGATGGCGCAAGGCGTGATCCATCAATACCAGGGCCAGCATTGCCTCAGCGATAGGCGTGGCGCGAATACCTACACAAGGGTCGTGCCTGCCGTGGGTTTCCACCAAGGCCGGATTCCCAGCCTTGTCCACCGAGCGTCGCCCCAGGCGGATGCTGGAGGTCGGCTTGACAGCAATATTGACAACGATTTCCTGGCCGGTAGAAATCCCGCCCACTATACCACCCGAATTGTTGCTCAAAAATCCCCCGGGAGTAATCTCGTCAGAGTGTTCGGTCCCCCTCTGGGTTACGGCGGCAAACCCGGCGCCGATTTCGACACCTTTTACCGCATTGATGCTCATCATGGCGTAAGCGATTTCCGCATCCAGGCGATCATATACCGGCTCTCCCCAGCCTACCGGCACGCCTTCCGCCACGACACAGATCTTCGCACCGACAGAGTCGCCCGATTTGCGCAGCTTATCCATGAATTCTTCCAGGCTGGGCACCAGATCAGGATCAGCGGCAAAAAATGGATTCTGCCCAACCTCATCCCATCGTTTGAACGGAATCTCTACAGGTCCCAACTGCGCCATGAATCCGCGTATTACTGTGCCATATCTCGTGTATAGCCATTTCCTTGCAATCGCCCCTGCCGCAACCCTTACCGCGGTTTCGCGGGCAGAGGCGCGTCCACCACCGCGATAGTCGCGTATCCCGTATTTTTGCCAATAAACATAGTCCGCATGGCCGGGCCGAAAGGTATCCATGATTTTGCTGTAATCCTTACTGCGCTGATCCTCGTTTCGGATCAGCAGCGCAATCGGGGTACCCGTGGTCTTGCCTTCAAACACCCCAGAAAGAATTTCCACTGTGTCCGATTCCCGCCGCTGGGTTACATGGCGCGAAGTACCAGGCTTGCGCCGGTCCAGATCCTGCTGGATATACTCGGCGGATAACTCCATCCCCGGCGGGCAGCCATCGACCACGCAACCTATCGCAGGACCATGCGATTCGCCAAAAGAAGTAACGCAAAAAAGCTTGCCGAGGGTATTGCCGGACATTTTATTTCCTCGCTAAATCAATGCTTCGAGTTTAACATATCCCCCATATTTCGCCATTTGCAACCTCATAATCTGATTATGGACAAACCTGATCCCGACAAGATGACAGGTCCTGGTGGTCTGACCTTGACCCAGATTCATACACAAGTAAAACTGAGCACAGCTCGTGATCAACGGGAAATCGCGCAGAATAAATTCGCGTCAACGCCTACCCGGTGGCAACGATTTATCCGCTACGCCTGGGGTGGGAAAAGAGAAAAAACATGAGGGCTGTGCTGATAAATGCGCCGGATGTTTTACCGCTGGACAGATCGGCCGAAGCTCACCTGCATATTGAGGCGGGGCATACCTGGTGCAAGACATTACTGCAGGTTTGAACAGCCATCAGATTCAGCCAGCGATGTATTGATCTACCTTTTAACGGACTCAAGGAGTCTACAAGAGAAGTCTCTCAGGGATTTCCTAGCATCTCGACCCCCCATGCCACCCCAAAGCCGGTGACTTCGCTTCCTACGGCGCCCAATCCACTTTTGCTATTGCTGGCGGACAGATCCATGTGCAGCCAGGGTACATCGTCCACGAACCGGTTGAGGAAGCGGGCGGCGAGAATATGATCGGCCTCGCCCTCCAACGAGCACTGCTTGATATCGGCAATTTTGCTTTCCAGTTCCGCATCATAGTCGGCATCCATCGGAAATGCCCAGATTCGCTCGCCCGTCGCTTTTCCGGCGGTTAATGCTTTCTGTACCAGATCCTCCCGATTACTGAAAACGCCACTATAATGCGATCCGAGTGCGACGTGCATGCTTCCCGTCAATGTCGCAAAATCAATCATCACATCGGGCTTCTGCCTTGCCGCCAAAGTCAGCGTGTCTGCCAGCACCAACCGTCCTTCTGCGTCGGTATGGATAATCTCGACAGTGGTGCCATTCAAGGTCGTTATGACGTCGTTCTGTTTGTAGGCATGCGGGCTGATGTGATTTTGAGCAATGGCGAGCCAGCAATCGATATTCACCAACAGATTGGCGCGAGTTGCAGCCAATAAAATCCCCAACGCAACTGCCGAACCGTTCATGTCCTCATGCATGCCGTGCATGTGGCGGGCCGGCTTCAGATTATGGCCGCCGGTATCAAAGCAGATACCTTTTCCCACCAGCGCCACGGTCTTGTTCGCCTTCTTCACGCGCCGTTGCAAATGCACGATGGCAGCATCTTCAGGATCGCTACCCTGGGCTACGGCAACGAATGCTCCGGCACCCATTTTACGCAGCGCCTTGACATCGAATTCCTGATACTTCCAGCCTTCGGTGGCAGCGAGCTTCTTGACATGCTTGCGATAGAACTCCGGCGTTAATTCGTTGGGCGGCAGTATCGTAAGTTCACGCGTAAGCAGATTACCTTCCGCTTTGGCGGCTAATAGCGCAAAATTGTCCGGCTCCTTATAGCCGTGCACGACAATTCTGGCGAGCGGCCGCCTCCGCGTGTTTTTTTTGTCCGTTTTCCGGGAGGGCAGAACCGGGCCGTTTATCCAGGCCGCATATATTGCGAGCTGCGCGAAAGTGCGCCTTTGGCCATCATCGCCATATACCGCCATATTTATTTCCGCAGGGGTTTCCTCCAGCAACAATTGCACGGCTTTGCGTATTGATGTTTGCTGCTCGAATACAGATTTGCTCAAATCCAGCGCCACCCAAACGCATAATGAACCACCTTCGAGATTGGCCGCGACTGGAGTACCCGCGATTTCCCCTAGCTGCATTTTACGACGCGATAATAAGGTTTCCAGTACGTTCCTACCCAAAAAATCAGGCTTATTCTGAAGCTTATCCGATGGGGCGAACTGCGGCAGCACGACCAGAATATGCGTTGCCTTGGTGGACGGGCTTATGGATGAAGCGTTTTGTATCAGTGATGCAAGCATTGGCCGTCCTCAAATAAGTTATAAATGCTATTATAATACAGGGAATACTCTTGAATTCTCTATGCAGGCTACCTTGACCCGTACTTTCTCCTATCATTCCCATCGCCCTATCGTTCACCCGTAATGCGCCAATATCTTGAACTCATGCAGCACGTGCTCGAGCATGGGCACAAGAAATCTGACCGCACGGGCACGGGCACGCTTTCCGTATTTGGTCACCAGATGCGCTTTACCTTATCAGAAGGCTTTCCGCTGGTCACTACCAAGAAATGTCATTTGAAGTCGATCATTTATGAATTGTTGTGGTTTTTGCACGGCGATACGAATATCAGGTACCTCAACGAAAACGGTGTTTCCATCTGGAATGAGTGGGCTGACGAGAATGGCGATCTGGGCCCGATATACGGCCGCCAGTGGCGAGCCTGGCCGGTCGAGGGCGGAGGCCATATCGATCAGCTCACGCAGGTAATCGAGCAGATCAGGAGTACCCCCGATTCGCGACGGATGATTGTTTCTTCCTGGAACGTGGGTGAATTGGGTGAGATGAAATTGGCGCCGTGCCATGCCTTGTTTCAGTTCTACGTGGCTGACGGCATGCTCTCCTGCCAGCTTTACCAGCGTAGCGCGGATATCTTCCTGGGTGTGCCTTTCAATATTGCGTCCTACGCCCTGCTGACCTTGATGATAGCGCAAGTCTGCAATCTAAAACCCGGTGATTTCGTGCACACCTTGGGGGATGCGCACCTTTACCTCAACCATTTGGCACAAGCTCGGGAACAATTAAACCGGAAGCCGAGGCTTCTGCCGATGATGAAATTGAATCCGGCGGTCAACAGCATTTTTGATTTCAGGTATGAAGATTTTACGCTGGAAGGCTATGACCCTCATCCGGCCATCAAGGCGCCGGTCGCGATATGAACGCCCGACTCTCCGCTTTGGTGGCGATGGCAAAGAACCGGGTCATCGGCAAGAATAATGCAATGCCCTGGCGGTTGTCGCCTGATCTGAAGCGCTTCAAGGCGCTTACCATGGGGCATCCCATCATCATGGGGCGTAAAACGTATGAATCCATCGGCAGACCGCTTCCCGGACGTACCAGTATTATTATTACAAGCCAAACCGAATACGAAGTTCAGGGTGCTATCGTCGTGCATTCAATAGCTGAAGCGTTGAGAGCCTGCTACGAAGACAAAGGAAACGAGGAAAAGCCTTTAACGACGGATGATACGGAAAGCTTTGTTATTGGTGGAGCGGATATATTCCGGCAAATGTTGCCGCTGTGCGACCGATTGTATGTTACCGAAATTCAAAGGGATTTCGATGGCGACGTGCTATTTCCTGAATTCAATCAGGAGGAATGGAAGGAAACGTCTCGGGAAAAACACCGTTGTGATGACAACGGGCTGGAATACCATTTTGTGGTATTTGACCGAAAAACAGGCAAAGGAACTTATCCTGGCGGTTATACTGGATGATGCTGAAAAACAATGGCGGAACCCATTGGTTGGGTCCCGCCATCTTTTACCCTATGATCAGCAGTTAGAGGACAACCACATCCGGTAGCGGAAAACCATTGAAATTGCTGGCGTAGGCCGTGGTGTAAGCACCTGCATTGGGAATATAGATGAAATCCCCTTCCTGGATATCTTCCGGCAGCATTTCATCGCGCATCAGAATATCCACCGAATCGCAGGTCGGCCCGGCGACGCACCATGGAATGTCGTGCCCGGTGCGGTCGGAAAGAATTTCATAGCGTAGACCTTCCGTGACTTCGATCACGCCGCCAAACATACCCGCGTCCCAATACATCCAGCGCTTACCGTTGCGGGTGGCTGTGCCTACCACGCGGCAAACGAAATAAGCTGCATCGGATACCAGATAACGCCCCGGCTCGGCCATGATACGAATTTCCTTCGGCAGATCCGCGATAGCCGCATTCACCACATCACCTATTACCTCTATTGATGGGATGGGCTTGATATGACGAACGGGATAGCCGCCGCCGATATTGAGCAAGCGGGGCGATAAGCCAACCCGGCGCATGTCCGCGAAAACCTTTTTGGCCCGCTCGATGCCCACTCGCCAATTCTGCGGATTGCGGCATTGCGAACCGACATGGAAAGTCACTCCCGCAAGATCGGCCTTGAGTTTTACCGCTTCATTGATGATGCCCTTGATCTCGGCGGCATGCGTACCGAATTTTCCTGCCAGTGGCCAATCACTGCCAATGTTCGGCGTGTCTATGCGCAAATACATCTTTGCGTCAGGCTTGACGCTCACAATTTTGCGTAGCTCCTCGACACTATCCAGCACATACCATTCCACACCTTTTGATGCCGCATATTCCAGATAAGCGCGCGACTTCATCGGATTACTGTAATAAATTTCCGCAGCGGGAACGCCCAGGCTGAGCAGAAGATCCAGTTCCGAAATGGAGGCGATTTCAAACCCGACGCCTTCCTCGATCAGTGCGCGAAGTACGCGCGGATCTGGATTCGCCTTCACCGCATAGTGCGGCTGCACCTGTGGCATGGCAGTTTTGAATCGGCGGGCTTTAGTGCGGACTATATGGCTGTCAACCAGCAGAAACGGCTTGCTGTAGCCTTTTTTCAAGGCTGCCTGGACATGTTCAAAATCCAGTCTGACTTCGGGATGGGTGTCGAATATTTCTTCGGCGTCTACTTTGCGCCGTAGGGCCGTGGTACGCATTTGCATGAGAGTCTTCCTTCTTTAAAAGACGCTACGTGACGGGAGTATGAATATTTACCAGATCAGCCGGTACGAAGTAGTTTGCTTTGCTTTTCATGATGACCTCCTGTTCCTAATTACATATCGGTAAAAAAGCGGATTATAAACTTCATTCCGCTGGAATCAAGCGTTTTTTTCGACTCGAAAAAAAATCATATACCCATCCGGAATGGCCGCAAAAGAACCGCCTTGGCAACTCGTCATAATTGACGGCGCCAAGAGAGAATTCCCGAGCCACATCAGGGTATAAATATATCTTCACAACAAAGGCTTATGATTTTTTTGGCACACATCGGGCACAAGGCGAGTTGATCGAGCCTTGCTGCATTTATTGCAGGTATCGGACAATTGGCCGAGGTGCGGCCATTGCTGCAAAAAATCAGATTTTCGGTAGCGTCACACCGTGCTGCCCCTGATATTTTCCACCCCGATCTTTATACGAAACCTCGCATACTTCATCGGACTCGAAGAAAATCACCTGAGCCACTCCCTCATTCGCATAAATCTTTGCGGGAAGCGGTGTCGTGTTGGAAAACTCCAGCGTGACATAACCTTCCCACTCCGGCTCAAATGGGGTGACGTTGACAATGATGCCGCAACGGGCATAAGTGGATTTGCCGAGGCAGATGGTAAGCACATTGCGCGGGATGCGGAAATACTCAACGGTGCGCGCAAGTGCAAAGGAATTGGGCGGGATAAGGCAAACGTCGCCCTTCACGTCGACGAAAGAATTCGAATCAAAATTCTTGGGGTCGACAATAACGGAGTTTATATTGGTAAACAGCTTGAATTCATCCGAGCAACGGATATCGTAGCCGTAACTTGATGTCCCGTATGAAACGATCCGGTGGCCATTGGCGTGCTTGACCTGATTGGGCTCGAAGGGCTCGATCATGCGGTGTTCCGCCGCCATGCGGCGAATCCACTTATCCGACTTTATGGTCATTTTTAAAAAGAAGAAGAGAATGCCGGGAGAATGTCAGTCGTGAATGGGAGGAGCGTACGCAGGCACACGCACCCTCATCCATTTCGTTTGTTTTTCTGGGTAATCAAGTATCCTCGATTACGATCTTGGCAAACAGCGCTGAATGATCCAGCGATAATTCATCGACCTTGACTGCGATGCGACGCGCAATGCTGCGATAAGTTTCCGCTATCCTCCCGCTCGGGTCTGCGACAACCGTCGGGGTACCGGCGTCGGTATGTTCGCGGATTTTTATGTCGAGCGGCAAGGACCCAAGAAATTCGACCTCATAATCCTTGCACATTTTCTCCCCACCGCCAGCGCCGAAAATATGTTCCTCGTGACCGCATTGGGAACAGATGTGAGTACTCATATTCTCGACAATACCGATAATGGGGATACCCACTTTCTGGAACATCTTCAATCCCTTGCGGGCATCGAGCAGCGCAATGTCCTGAGGGGTGGTAACGATGACGGCGCCGGTAACCGGTACTTTTTGCGCAAGCGTCAACTGGATATCGCCGGTTCCCGGCGGCATGTCCACGATAAGATAATCCACATCTTTCCACCGGGTATCGTTCAACAACTGCTGCAATGCTTGCGTAACCATCGGTCCGCGCCACACCATTGGCGTTTCCACATCGATCAAAAAACCGATTGATATGGCCTGAATGCCATGTGCCTTCATCGGTTCCATGGTCTTGCCGTCGAGGGATTCCGGACGGCCGGCAATGCCCAGCATCTGGGGCTGCGAAGGGCCGTAAATGTCGGCATCGAGGATGCCGACGGAAGCGCCCTCCGCGGCAAGCGCCAGTGCCAGATTTACCGCCGTGGCGGACTTGCCCACCCCGCCCTTTCCGGACGCTACCGCGATGATATTCTTGACCCCTGGAATGAGCTTTACGCCACGCTGCACGCTATGAGATACGATCTTGCTCGTGACGTCGACATTCACGTTACCAATACCGGGAATACTTTTAAGCTTGTCGACCGCCTGTTTGCGGATACTTTCCACCACGCTTTTTGCCGGGTAACCCAGCACGATATCAAGCGAGACGTTATCGCCCTCTATTTTGATATTACGCGCTTCATTGCTGGTTACGTAATCCTTACCCGTGCTGAGGTCGATAATTTCCTTGAGGACAGACTGTATTTGCTGTTCCGTGATAGGCACGTCTACATACTCCTTTATCTGCGGCACAAATGATGACCTCGAATATTAACAAATATCAGGGTCGAGAGTCTGCCGAGATGAAGATAAAGCGTCCACCCGTCATGCAGAACCCGGCCGGGACCAATTCTTATGGCTTGAAGAAAACAGGGCTCACTCCGCCCTGGTCAATAAACAACTGTTTCCTTCAGTTCAACAGGTTGCCGGGCTTACAGTTTGTTACAATCACGTTTGGCGCAATCTCTATAGGCAATTGATGAACAAGCGAAAAATTCTAGTTACTTCAGCGCTACCCTACGCTAACGGCAGTATCCATCTCGGGCATCTGGTGGAATACATTCAGACCGATATCTGGGTCCGTTTCCAGAAAATGCAAGGCCACGAGGTACATTACGTGTGTGCCGACGACACTCACGGCACGCCGATCATGCTGCGCGCCGAACAGGAAGGCATTACGCCCAAGCAGTTGATAGACCGTGTATGGCAAGAGCATAAGACCGATTTCGATGGCTTTCATGTTGGTTTTGATAATTATTACACCACGGATGCACCCGAGAACCAGGCATTTTGCGAGGATATCTATCGTCAGCTCGAAGCAAAGGATCTGATTGTCAAGCGCTCCGTCGAGCAGTTTTATGATCCGGTGAAGCGGATGTTTTTACCGGATCGGTACATCAAGGGAGAATGCCCGAATTGCCATGCCAAAGAGCAATACGGCGATTCTTGCGAGGCCTGCGGGGCGACGTATTCGCCAACCGATTTGATCAATCCTTACTCCGCCGTTTCGGGAGCAAAACCGGAACGCCGTGCTTCCAAACATCACTTCTTCAAGCTTTCGGATCCCCGTTGCAAGGCTTTCCTCAATGGTTGGGTTTTTGAATCATTTTCGAGCCAGTCCGGCGCCAACCCCGAAATGAAATCGCGACTCCAGCCTGAAGCTGCCAATAAGATGAATGAATGGCTTTCAGCGGGCTTGACAGACTGGGATATTTCCCGTGATGCGCCCTATTTTGGCTTTCCGATACCGCGGTACCGCCGGCAAGAAATTTTTCTATGTGTGGCTGGATGCACCCGTCGGCTACTTCGGCAGCTTCGAAAATTACTTCAAACAGAAGCAAAAATCTCAAGCCGAGATCGATGAATTTCTTCGGCCCGGCGGCAACACCGAAATGGTGCATTTTATCGGTAAGGATATTCTCTACTTTCACGCGCTGTTTTGGCCCGCGATGCTGGAATTCTCGGGCTATCGCACGCCCACCCAGATTTATGCTCATGGATTCCTTACCGTCAACGGGCAAAAAATGTCGAAGTCGCGTGGGACGTTCATTACTGCGGACAGCTATCTGAAACAGGGCTTGAATCCAGAATGGCTACGCTATTATTACGCCGCCAAGCTCAACGACAGCATGGAAGATATCGATCTCAATTTCGATGATTTCATCGCGCGGGTAAACAGCGATCTGGTAGGCAAATACATCAATATAGCCAGTAGATGCGCCGGATTCATCACCAAGAAATTCGACGGGAGGCTTACGCACACCATCTCCGAAGCAAACCGAAAATGGTTCAATCAGTTTCTTTTCTGCCAGCTTGGCGAAGGGGATACGTTCCTGGGCCGTCATACCTCCATTGCGAACTTTTATGATCGCAGGGAGTTCGGCAAAGCCATAAAGGAAATAATGCTGGCAGCGGACGTTGCCAATCAATACGTGGATCGAACGAAGCCATGGCTTCTGGCAAAAAATGATGAGAACGACAGAGAATTGCATGAAGTGTGCAGTGTTGCGTTGAACATGTTCCGCATTCTCACCGTTTACCTGAAACCGGTCCTGCCAAAACTTGCCGCACAAGCGGAGCAATTTCTGGGGGTAAGCCCACTCATCTGGAAGGATGCAAATTCGCAAAACAGACTGTTAGCGGACGGACACCAGATCAACGATTACAAGCATCTGATGACTCGCCTCGACGCCAAACAGATCGAGATGCTTATCAATGCCAATAAAGAAAGCCTGAAGCCGGCAGTACAGCCACCACAAACCACACAAACTGTGCAAGCCGTGGAAAAAAGCCCAGTCGCTCCCTCCATCCCTGCAACGATGGAGCGGGTATCAAAAGCACCGCAGCAGCATCGATCACAATTGATGATTTCGGCAAGATCGACCTCAGGGTGGCAAGAATTGTCAATGCCGAACACGTAGAAGGCGCGGATAAGCTATTGAAGCTCACGCTGGATATCGGAGCGGAACAGCGTACCGTCTTCGCAGGAATAAAATCCGCCTACGATCCTGAACAGCTCACTGGCCGCCTGACCGTCATGGTAGCCAACCTTGCGCCACGCAAGATGAAATTCGGCATATCCGAAGGGATGGTGCTGGCCGCAGGTGATGGCGATGGGCCTTATCTCCTCTCTCCCGATGAAGGCGCACGGCCGGGAATGAAAATAAAATAGCGCTGCGGCTGGCAATAAGAGAAAAAGATCAAGCGTCGAGATTGAAGAGTCATATGCTCGAGCGGATATCATAGGCCGCACATGATTCCTCGAGCGCTTCCTTTATGTCATTTGATTTTTTATGACGACGTGGCAAACGTCGCTTCACTCCGGCCTGATTCACAAAAATCGCAAAAATTCGGCCCACTGGCCCAGTCCGCTGATTCGTTCCCAACGCGGGATCGCACGTCCCCTCCCAAACCCATAAAGTCACTCTTGGCCACGGCCATTCCCGGTAGTACCTATTTCGAAATTTGGAGTAAAGCATAGCGGTAGAAGGCATGTCGCCAGCGGGTGCGGCAATATGCCACATGCGACAATATGCCACATTCCTAATTTCATAAATTTGTTTTACATTTCCCATCAGCACGCATATGAGCGTTTGCGATAGCGCTCCGGGAGACTGGGATCAGCCCGGTATATGGTGCTTCTCGGCCTCGCCGCCGTAAGCTGTTTTTCTGACACAGCGAAAAACACATTCGAATTGATGACGGCAACATACTATAAGTTATTATATGAATATGGCAATGACATTAGCTGGACTTGCGTCTTTTGACGCAACCATTCAAGAAAAAGAATAAAAATGAGAATGAGAAAGATTCCATCGACCATAACGTTTGTAACAATAGGTTTTTTCAGGGTTTACGATGGCACAGACTACAACGCAATCTTCAACTACCGCACTGGCTCCCGTCGTTGTGACGTCCAATCCGATCATTGATCGCGTGCGCATCGACCCGTTTTCAAGCACATCCGCGGTGGTCACCGAAAGCCAGTTCGCGATCAGAATGCGTTTGATCTCGCAGCGGCGCTGCGCCGTACCCCAGGAGTGCAAATATCACGCTACAACCCGGTGGGTGCTTTTGGTGGCGATCAAGGCGGTGCGGTCTTTATACGCGGAATGGGCGTCAGTCGGCCCGGCAGTGAAATCAAGACTTACATTGACGGCGTTCCATTTTACATGGGCGTCTGGAACCATCCATTGCTCGATCTGTTGCCGGTCAATGGCATGCAATCCATCACAGTCTACAAAAGTCCCCAACCTCAAATCAACGGTAACAACTTTGCCTCGATCAATCTGGAAACCAAGCGCGCAACCGAGGATGGCATACAGGCAGGAGCAAGGATTTCCGGAGGCTATTTCAACACCTTTATCGAGCAAGCGGATCTGGTTGGCCGCAAAGGTGATGTGGATTTCATGCTGGCGCAAGGCCACGCCCAGTCGGATGGCCAGCGACTCAATGCGAGCGGCGAACTGAATAATGTCATGGGCCGCGTCGGCATGCGGCTGGGGGCCAACTGGTCGGTTGGCACAAGCTTTCTTTTTGTCACCAATACCGCGCGCGATCCAGGCGATAACCGGTTGCCGAGACCTGCCGTGGCGCCGCAATACAACACCCAGGCAGGATTGGTCTCCGCTTTTATATCGCATCGTCACGATGACTGGCGCGGCGATCTTACGTTTTTATTACAGCAAGGGAGAAGGCAACTGGCTGCATCAGTCCGGCCTGGATGGGGATACGCTCACCAATTTCGAAACGATTGGCGTGCGCTGGAAAGAACAATTCTCTCTATGGAAGGGCGGAGCCATTGTTGCCGGACTGGACAGCGACTGGATTTCGGGCGATGCGCGATTCAATAGAGTGGCCCCGGCGCCGCAGGATAGTTTTAAAGCACCCACTTTCCGCGTCACGTCCCCTTACATAGCATTGAGCCAAACGATCGAGCTGGGTAAAGGCTGGTCGCTTGTGCCGGCGGTTGGCATCCGGGTCTATGACCACAATATGTTCCAGACAAAGACCTCGCCACATGCGGGGCTCTCTCTGATATCAGACTGGATCACCATCTTTGGCAATGTATCGCGCGGCATCAATTATCCGGGATTGGAAGCCCCCGTACTTTCCTCCGTGATACCCGCACTGGGGCAAAGCTGGAGACAACTTGCCGCGGAAGAACTCGATCACGCCGAAGTCGGCTTCAAGCTGAATCCTTTCGAAACAACACAAATTGATGTCAGCGTATTTGCCGATCAGGTAAAAAACCGCTACATCTTCGGTTTTCCGCCCAACGTTCCGCCGCCACCCCAGTTTCTGAATCTGGGTACCTATACCATACGCGGCACTGAAGTTGCGATTCGACAAAACATTACGCGCAACTGGACGGTTTTTGGTGGAATGACATTGCTTGACCCCAGCATCGATAATTTGCCGTATACGCCAAAGAGAGCGGTCACAGCGGGTTTGAATGGGCAAATGGGGCCCATTCGCCTGACGATCGATACCCAGTACCAATCAAGTGTACTGGCGCTCAACCGCCCGCGTGCAGCGGGGGCTGTCAACAGCGAGAGTGTTCATTCATTTGCGATCATGAATGCCCGTGTCTCTTACCAGTTGCCGCAGCTTGGCAAAAGAGGCGAAATTTTCGTGGCCATGGAAAATCTTCTGGATGCCCGTTACGCCTATCGTCCAGGGTATCCCATGCCGGGGCGCTGGGGGCAGATCGGCTTTTCCGCAAGCTTCTGAATGGCAAGAGTAATGGATTCCTGTTGAACCTGCCGAATGTCGGTGATGAGCTTCGTGAATTAAACGTGGAGGTTTTTTATGCAATTATTACCATTAGTACACCCTTCGGAAGAATTAACCAGAGATGAAGTTTCACGGTACAGCCGCCATCTGCTGATCCCCGATGTCGGCGTGGAAGGACAAAAACGCCTCAAGAACAGTAAAGTTTTAGTGATAGGTGCCGGTGGTTTGGGGTCACCCGTGCTGCTATATCTCGCGGCAGCCGGAGTCGGAACGTTGGGAATCATCGACTTCGATATCGTCGACGAATCCAATCTGCAAAGGCAAATCATTCATGGGCAATCGGATATCGGCAGGCTCAAGTCCAGGAGTGCGAAAGACTCGGTTAACGAGTTAAACCCCCATATTCACGTCCAGCTCCATAACGAACGCCTTGAAGTGACGAATGCCGTAGAGATAATTTCAGGCTACGACCTGGTTGTAGATGGGACGGATAATTTTTCTACCCGGTATCTTGTCAACGATGCCTGCGTGCTTGCGAAAAAACCATACGTATGGGGATCCATCTTTCGATTCGAAGGACAGGCCTCCGTCTTCTGGGAGGATGCGCCGGATGGAGTGGGCTTGAACTATCGTGACCTGTACCCCGAACCACCCCCATCGGAGATGGCGCCCTCATGTGCCGAAGGTGGCGTGCTAGGCATTCTCTGCGCCTCGATCGGCGCGATCATGGCAACAGAAGCCATTAAATTGATCACCGGTTTAGGCGAAACCCTGCTTGGAAGACTCGCTGTCTATGACGCCCTGGACATGACATACAGGTTTATTCCCTTACGGCGCGCACCTGTCAGAACGCCTATAACCGGATTAATGGATTATCAGGAATTTTGCGGACTGAAACCGGTAGCCACAGAAAACATGGCTAACCCCTTCATAATCAGTCCGCTAGAACTCAAGAAAATGCAGGATAGCGGTAAGGATATGCGGCTCATCGATATTCGTGGAATCGAAGAATGGAATATTGTACGTATAGAAGGCGCCAACCATATTCCCAAAAATAAAATCATGACCGAAGAGGTTTTATCTCAACTCAACAAAGAGGATTTCATCGTAGTGCATTGCAAAATGGGCGTCCGCTCGAGAGATGTTCTCGTGGAGATGAAAAAACAAGGCTTCACCAACGTCAAAAGCCTGGACGGTGGAATTCTAGCGTGGATCAGGGACGTCGATCAGTCACTGCCCAGTTATTACTTTAGCTGAGCGGCCGGCAGACGGATTGACCGCTACTCCTGTCGCGGTTGCTTCCCAGGCTGGTATCCAAACCACAAATAAAACAAATAGTTATTGGTTCTAGACCGGATTCCGGGTCCAAGCCTGGAATAACGAATCCTCGTATTTTCCCGCTGCCTGAATAAACAATGTCATGGAGGTTAAAAAATTATGCTGACCATACACACCAAACTCGTTGAGGCAATGATTGCTCAAGCACATAAAGATCACCCCATCGAAACCTGTGGAATCATCGCCGGTCCCCAGGGATGCAATCTTCCGTTGCGCCTGATCCCGATGCGTAACGCGGCTCGGTCGGCGGTATTTTTCAAGTTCGACCCCAATCAGCAATTGCAGGTCTGGAGAGAGATGGAGGCACGGGACGAAGAACCTATCGTTATCTATCACTCCCACACCGATACGCAGGCCTATCCAAGCCGAACCGACGTCAAGTTTGCGGCCGAACTTCGGTCCCATTACGTCATCATTCCAACAAATCCCATTTACGGAGACGAAATTCGCAGTTTCCGGATTTGTGACGGCATGGTGACCGAGGAGCGAATCAGAATGCTGGACTCATATAAATCGGAATGGGAACTGGCAATGGTGGCTTGAGCGACCTGCCTGGGTCCTGCGCGCTCTAATTTTAACGCTGAAAGGCAAAATCAAGTCCAGCCGCATCAAATCCAATTGCGGTTTCTTCAAAATCATAAAACCAGAAAAAGGAATAAGCATGCAAGTTACTGTAAATATCCCAACCATATTAAGACCGCTTACCAACAATCAAAAACGCCTCACAATTGCCGGTCTCAGCGTACTCGAAGTCATCGAACACATGGAGCAGCGGTATCCCGGCGTGAAAGAGAAGCTGATCGCCGGAGGAAAGGCGCACCGCTTCATCAATATATACGTGAACGACGATGACATTCGTTTTACCAACGGCCTTTCAACCCGCCTGAGCGATGGCGACTCATTAACCATTTTGCCCGCGGTTGCCGGGGGATGCTGAACCGGCCTTACTCCACACATAAGGGATAAGTATGAATCGCCCATTAACCAGCTGTGCAATAACGGGGCCGCTAAAAAGCGCTGCCCCGGATTTTGCCGCGATAGCGTCCTCGCTTCTTTACCAGTCCGGTGCGCTGGGCATGAAAATCGAGGCAACCGGAAATCGCTCGAACAATGCAGCACTTTCTTTTGAATTCAAGACCCCGCATACCACACCCATAACATGTAATGTAACCAGATGGGGTGATAGCTCCAAACAAGCTTCCGTGACAGAAAATATAATGCAGGCAGCTTGCGGATTGATGTCCGTACATGGACGGGCCAGCGGTAGATCCCAATCGCTGGGGTTGAATTACGTTTCCACCCTGACCGCCGCTTTGGCGCTTCAGGGCGGGATTAGCGCCTCCATTGGCCAATTGCGCGGCCTCTCGGTATCGAACAGCAACGTCTCGATGGCATCCGCAGCCCTGTTAAGCATGGGGCAGTATATCGCGGGCGCAACGGCTTCAGAGTCTCACGAGAGCTCAGGGCCAAGCCATGTTCCACATCCGGCTTGTCTCCCTTTCATTTCGCTGGATGGCGTCATCTTTGAACTTGAAACACTTGACGCCGGTCCTTGGCAAAAATTCTGGGCCGAGATCGGTGTAAGTTCAGCAGTCGCCGGCAAAGGATGGACTGCTTTTTTGCTGCGGTATGCCAAAGCCATTTCCCCTCTGCCCGATGAGTTATTGAGCGCAATATCAAACATTACGTATCACCGCATCTCCCAGATATGTGCCAGAACCGGTATGGCTATTTGTCCCGTGCGATCCATAAATGATAGAGCCCAGGACGAAGACAGCCGGCACGTTTGGCGTCAGGGCCCGTGGGAGTTTCTTTTCGAGACCAATCTCAAGGGCGGATGGTCAAGCCATTCCATCGGTAATTTACCGTTAAGCGGGCTCACCGTCATCGAATCGTGCCGGCGTATCCAAGGCCCTCTTGCCGGGCACCTGCTAGCGCTCCTGGGCGCGGAGGTCATCCGGATAGAACCACCAGGCGGAGATCCTCTGCGAGGCATGCCACCAATAGCAGGCGATTGTTCCGCACGATTCGATGCGCTCAACCGTTTTAAAACTATTCGAGAAGTCGATATCAAATCCTTGGCGGGACAAACAGAAGTCAAGGAACTGGTGCAACGTGCCGACGTCTTTCTGCATAACTGGGCGCCTGGCAAAGCGGTACTGTTAAATCTCGACCATGAAGATCTGGCTGCAACCAATCCATCCCTGATTTATGCCTATGCCGGCGGTTGGGCAACGGACAGCACGGCACATTCTCCCTCCAGCCAAATGCCCGGCACAGACTTCATGGCGCAAGCCTACTCCGGGATCGCCAAAAAGATCGCGGAAACCTCAGACACGCGCGGCGGATCCTTATTTACGATACTCGATGTGCTCGGAGGCGTTGTTGCGGCACAAGGGATCACTATCGCGCTGCTCAATCGATGTATGAATAACATGGGCGCGAAAGTCACGTCATCGCTAATGAGTGCGGCGACGCTTTTGTGTGCAGATGATTTCCAGAGCCTATATGCGTTGCCGAGCTCCGGTCCAGCTTCAAAAAGCATTATTGACACGATCTATGCCACGAAGCGGGGAAAAATTGCGGTTGAATGTCGCGATTTAAAGACCGCGGTGCGATTAGCCGAAGCCCTGGGTGCCGCCATCGTTATTGAAGAAGACAATTTTCAGGGTTGCTTGAGCGACTTGTTCCTTTCAAGAACGGCAGATGAGTGGGCAGGTATCCTTGAACATGCGGGCGTTCCCTCAGCCGTTGTCATTGAAGACCTTGCAGACCTGCAAACCATGGCACATCTGCAGCCGGCCCTGAGCCCCGGAGCTTATACGAAAGTCAATTCCCCCTGGAGCTTCAAATGAACCATTCCGGGATCATGGATCTGGTTCCTGCCGAGGTTCGCAGCCAGTGGGCCCGGAATGGAACCTATCCCAATAAATCCTTGTACGAGTTGTTCTGCGAGCATGTGCGGCAGCATCCCGACACCCCGGCGGTGATGTCCCTCGACCACACCATCACATACGCAGGGTTATCGAACAAGGTGCTTCGCCTTGCTGCAAGTTTCAAGGCGCTCGGAATTGTTCCCGGAGATGTCGTTGCATACCAGCTCCACAACTCCTGGCATAGCTGTGCCATCGATCTCGCAGCCGCGGCGCTGGGTGCGATCGTAGCGCCCTTCCCCCTCGGGCGCGGTCGCCTCGATATCCAGTCTTTGCTGGGCAGATGCGATGCGCGTGTAATTATTATCGAAGGGCAATACGCCAAGATCGACCTGTGCGAACTTATCGAATCGCTGCGTCCAACCCTGTTGTCACTTCGTGTTCTCATCGTTGACGGTAAAGCCACCCGGGAAGGCTGGCACACGCTGGATGATCTATTTCTAGCCGAGCCCATTGAAACCGATAAGTTGCCGACGGTTTCCCCCGATTCGCCCGTTCGCTTCCTGATCTCATCCGGGACGGAATCCGAGCCAAAATGGATTGCTTATTCGCACAACGCACTGGCTGGTGGACGGGGACGCTTTCTGCAACACATACATCCAGATGGCAGTTCCTTCAGAGGACTTTACCTGATGCCGCTGGGCACGGCATTTGGTTCAACCGCGACATTCGGTATTTTATCCTGGCTCGGTGGATCGGTTATTGTCCTGCGGCAATTCGATGTCGCGGCTGCCATTCAAACTATTGCGGAACTCAAGCCTGCCTATATCTTTGGGGTTCCGACAATGTTTCAGCGCATCGCCGCCGATCCGGCATTATCGAAAACCGATACTTCCAGTCTGATCGCCATCATCAGCGGTGGCGCGAAAATCGATTCCGCCTCGATTCGCCGCTGTACCGAGGCGTTTGGATGTGGTTTTATCAGCCTATACGGTTCAGCGGATGGCGTTAATTGCCACACCGCGCTTGACGATGATCTGGAAACCGTTTTTTTCAAGGCGGGCCGGCCTCATCCCGACGTTTGTTCCATCCGGATAGTGGATGACCAGAAACAGGAAGTTCCGCTGGGTCGCATCGGTGAAATCACGGCCAGAGGTCCGATAAGCCCAATGCAATATGTCAATGCGCCCGACCTGGACGCCCTATACCGAGACAAGGATGGATGGGTTTATACCGGAGACCTGGGACTTATTGACGATGATGGGTATCTGGTGCTGTCGGGGCGTAAAAAAGACATCATTATTCGTGGCGGCGTCAATATCAGTCCTGCACAAATCGAAAACATTGCCGTCTCCCATCCGGCTGTCGTGAGCGCCGCCTGTATACCGGTTGCCGATCCGGACCTGGGGCACCGCGTTTGCCTCTGCCTGGCATTGCGAGATGGAGCAGAACGTCCCTCGCTATCGCAATTCACCCGCTACTTGTGCAACCAGGGCCTGGAGACCACCAAGCTTCCGGAATACTTGCGCTATTACCGGCAGTTACCGCTCAGCCCAGCGGGAAAGATCGATAAAAAACAGTTGACCGCGGAAATAGAATTTACCCGGCCTATCGCTGACCCGGGCGTTACTCATGGGGCGAACCAATGTTGAGCGCACATGAAAAATCAACTCATACGGAGTCGGCGAGAGCGCTGTCGAGCAAGGTGAGAAAATTTGTCGATGAAATGATTATCCCGAACGAATCACGATTGGCTCAAGACGGCGAAGGGTCAACCCGGCTGCAATCGGAACTGACTGAAAAGGCAAGGCGTGCCGGACTATGGGGTTTATTTTATCCGCCCTCGCATGGTGGAAAAATAGCTTCACTTGAAGACTACCTGATCGTTGCTGAGCAGGAGGGACGAACAGAATTCTCCCCGGCAATCTTCGGCAGTCACTCCGCGCTTGACGCGCATATGCTCCTGAAATTTGGAACGGATGAAGTCCGGAAGCGCTTTCTCGAGCCCATGGCTTTCGGAAAAGCCACCCCCAGTTACGGCATGACGGAGCCAGGGCATGCCGGGTCTGTTCCCGGCCTGATAACGACATTCGCATATGTTTCGAATGGGAGCTGGATTATCAATGGCAGAAAATGGTTTGTCAGCAATACGGACCGGGCGACATTCATTACTGTGCTGGCGCGTACCGCCGGGGAAGACATCGCTCTCGGCAAAGCCCTCTCGATGATTGTCGTTCCGACTGATTCGGCGGGATTCAGGATCGAGCGCCGGATTACCATGATGGGCCGCTCGCTGAATCAAGGCGAGATATCGTTTAGCAATGTACAGGTCCCTGAGCATAATCTGCTAGGAACCTGCGGCAGCGGTATCGAATTAATGGGTCAGCGGCTGAGCATCGGCAGATTGCTTCGTGCGATGAACTGGGTGGGACTGGCACAGCGGTGTTTCGATTTGATGGGAGCTCGAATCAATTCGGAGCGTGGCAGATCTGCTCGATTACCTGAGAAACAGTTGGTGCGCCAACACATTGTCAACGCGTATCAGGCTATTGCAAGTGCGCGTGAACTGATTCGGGTCGCCGCAAGAGGCGTCGACGCTCAGCGTTCAAATAATGTCGAGATCAGTGTCGCCAAAATAGCGGCATCACAAGCTTTGTGCATCGCCTCGGACTCGGCAGTACAGATTCACGGTGCTGAAGGCGTCAGTGATCTGACCCCACTTTCCGGTATTTATAGAATCGCACGCACCTCACGCATTCTTGATGGTACAGACGAGTCGCTTATCAGTTCCGTGGGCCGCCGACTCATCAATTTATATAAAGAAGAGGGCGCATATCATTTTGCCTGATTCAATTTCTGCAAATCTGTCAAATTTCTCCAGCGACCTACTGTGCGGGTGCAGCATGCAGCGTGGGTGTCGTTACCCGCTTGTATCAGCGTATGGAGGTCGATATCCATTCGGCAGCACAAGGTGCGAACCATGCCGGTAACGACCAGCGACGCTCGGCATGCAAGCATTGTGGGCGTTTGGCTTCGAGTAGTGCTGGTGTTCGCAATGACCTTGCCAATGCTGATTTTATATGCCATCAGCACGCTTGGACCCCTCCTTGGCCATGACTTGCACTTTGAGCCCGCATTACTGGGTTATCTGGTAATGAGCTCATTTGGTCTGGCAGCAATTTTGTCGCTTTGGGCCGGAATTTTCGTAGACCGATGGGTTCACGCTATGCATTGATAGCGCTTTTCTTCACCATCGCATCCGCTTTTACGCTAATGGCATCGGCTGAAAATTTTTATGGCTTAGTCGCGGCCGCCGCTGTTTGCGGCATCGCTCAAGCCCTTGCAAATCCGGTTACGAATCTATTGATCGCGCAGCAGGTTCCGCCGGAAAAAAGAGCACAGGTCGTAGGGCTGAAGCAATCTGGCGTTCAGGTCGCGGCCCTTTTCGCCGGCCTGGTACTTCCCGGCATCGCAATTCAATATGGCTGGCGTGTCGCATTAGGCATGATTGTGCCGGCTGGCAATATTGTTCGGGATAACGGCACCTTTCGTCACCCCTAAAATACATGCAAGGACGGGCAAGAGATTCATGTTTTTGCCGCCGAATTCGCTGTTGCTACGGCTGATGGGCATTCAGTTCTGCGTGGGCATATCGCTCTCCGCCTTTGTCACATTCTTGCCCACCTTCGCTACCCAGCAAGGCATGCCGCTGTCCATGGCCGGCACCTTGATCGCCGTCTTCGGTGTAATGGGAATAATCTCGCGCATGGTATTGACTCCGATGGGCGCAAAACTTGAAGACGAGTCGCTACTTTTACTCGTACTGATCGCTATTGCGGCTTGCGCGGTGATGGCGACGATGCAAGCAGGGCCGGAAAACCTTTGGTGGCTGTGGGTTGGTGCAGCCGGCATGGGACTTACCGCAGTAGGCACTAACGCGATCGCGATGAGCATGCTGATCAGAGATCCAGCTTTTGGTCCCGTAAGTGCCGCGTCTGGCCTCGTTTCAGCTGCTTTCTTCGGCGGTTTCGCGCTGGGTCCGCCGCTTTACGGTGCCTTGTCCAATTATTCCACCGGCTTTCCGCTTGGCTGGAGCATGCAGGTTAGCTCGCTTTTACTCGCATGCGCCCTGTCTCTGGTGTTGGCGTCCGCCCCCGGCCTCCCAGCCGCCACCAGCCCCGGCCGGCCCGCCGAAGCCAGCGAAGGCCCGGCCCCTCGACGTGGCCGGTGCCGTCCCGCCTGACCGCCTGGTCGAGCTGATCCGCACCGAGGGCGGCACCCCGATCGCGGTCGTCATCGCCGACCCCGGTCTCGACCGCTACCGGGGCCTGTTCAACGCGGCCGTGCAGACCAGCGGGCTCGCCCTGAGAACGCCCAGCTCCAGGCCCGCGCCGCGCAGGCCGAACTGGGCCAGGTCCGCGCGTCACCGCCCGCCTGGTCGAGGCCGGGCTGGCCGAGCGCTGGCGCCTGGAACGCTACCTGCACTACGGCGCCCAGCAGCACCTGCTGGCCCTCGCCGCCCAGCTCACCGCGGCTATGACCGCACCGCCGACCCGGCCGCGGCCGAGGCTTCCGGCAGGGCCAGGGACGGGCTTACCGAGATCCTCGCCGAACTGAGGGATTTGGCCCACGGCATCCACCCGGCCGTGCTCACCGAAGGCGGACTGGCCGCCCGCCCTCGAGGAAGTCGCAGGAGGCCTCCGCTGCCGGTCCGGGTCACCGCGCCGGCCGGGCGCGGGCCGCCTCCGCCGCCGCCGAGGCCACCGGCTACCTTGTGGCCGCCAGGCCCTCACCAACGTGGTCGAGCACGCCCGGGCCAGCCAGGCCGCGGTGAACATCCGGATGGCAACGGCGGCACCCTGGAGATCGAGGATCAGCGACGACGGCATCGGCTGCGCCGGCGCGACCGGCCGCGGCATCGCCAACATGCGCGACCGGGGCCCGCGCCGCTGGACGGCGAGCTCACCGGTCGACGCCGCCTGGCGGAGGGCACCACCGTGATCGGTGCGGATCCCATGCGGGTAGCCCTCGCCGACGACTCTGGCCTCTTCCGGGCCAGCCTGGCGCTCCTGCTCGAAGCGTCGGGCGCCGAGGTCACCGCCGCCGTCCCGAGCGGACCCCGAGCTGCTCGCCGCGATCAGGCCCGACCCGCCGGACGCGGTTATCCTGGACATCCGCATGCCGCCGTCGTTCACCGACGAGGGCATCAGGACC
>CAWKMH010000069.1:0-43301 GCA_963850515.1 uncultured beta proteobacterium | reverse complement strand
AATTTCAGCCAATCTCATTTAACCTGAATCCGGGCCCCAGCCGCTCATTTTTGAGCTCGCTGTCAGCTCATTTGTCAACTAAGCGCTAAACCGACAAAAGATTTTTTTACCCATCCAACTGCCGGATCAGGTTTAAAGAAGGACCTGCTCCGGTGGTGGAATACTGCCTGCTCCCTGTTGAGCCGAACCCCAATTTTCCCTGTTTCTCAAAGGCTTGCGGGGGCAAGGGCAGGCATACGATGAATCTCGGTAAGTGGATAGAAGGTGTGGCGGTAAATCCGATGGGCTACCCATTGAGGCAGAGTGGCCTCTCCAGAAGATAGCGTGGGCCAGGAGAGAGCAGGCGCCCGAAGCGCGGGCGCGGCAATCCGATGGTGCGCAGATCCCGACTTTACGCTTCTGGATTATTTTTCTTCTGACCCATTCTTTGCGGTGGATGCATGGCCGTTGCATCTGTTTTTACGTGGTGCGCCAGCTTTGACCATCCATGGCGGCGAAGCAACTGATATACCGTCGATGTCGACACGGACCCGCCTACGCATCTTTCAAGTTCGGCTTTCAGTTCGTGTATAGGAAGAACGCCCGTGGCCTGGGCTTGGGTAACGAATGGAGCGAGAAACTGTACTTCTTCATCGAGACTCATTCGTGCGTGATTGCGCAGTCCCTTTTTTGTTTTGACCTGTTCAGCGCCGGCCTCAATTCGCTGAAACCGCGTCCGCAGTTTTCCCGTTCTACTTTTAGATAAACCGATGATGACGGCTGTCTGTTCCAATGACAGCCCAAATTCCAGCGGAAGAAGTAATGCCTGAGCAGCACGCAACGCCTCGACTGTTTTGGCTGAGGCGATTTTTTCCTTCGCTGCTTCCACAAACTCCCGTCCTGTCGCAGGTCTCGCCATTTGTATTCTCAACTCAGGTTTATACCGAATAATTCGGCTAACTTCAGCCACAATTCAATTTCGCCAGCAGATTGATCAATTAGTTGGATCTCTCGATCGTTAAACTCGAATCAGGAAGCTACAGTCAGCTTGCGAGTCAAGCCGTCCTTCACTGCCATCTTCCGATTCGGCCGCCCAAGACGCCAATTCCCTTGGGAACGCGGCCTTATCGTCTTTCATATCTTTCGAATTGAAGTGCGAAATCCATAAAATCCGTTCCTGCACTCGACTGGAACGGATCAGTTCCCCGGCTGTTGCGTTTGACATAAGCCGGGGAAATTGATGGCGCTCGTTCAGAAATAGTTGCCATAATTATTAATAAGCCGGACGGCGGTAGAGTCGTAAAGCCCACTAGCGACGTCTTTTCGGGAAATTGATGTTGTAGCATAATCAACTTCTTAGGTTATTAGAAACAGGCAATGGTCGATTTAAAAACTCAAAAAGGCGCATTCTCTTTCTTCTTACTTCATATCCTTGAAGAAGCGCCACGCTAATAGATGGATCAGTAGGAAGCAGCAGGCCCTATAACCCATTTGCAGTCCGACATCAGGCACATTCCGCCATATTCTTTCAGTTTTGGGCGAAGCGCCATCACCACTCTCTCAGCCTGCTTTTTCTTCGCAAGCCAGAATCACTATGGCATTTCTTTCCTCCAGAGCAATGTCATCCGGGCGCCGCTCGCCGCGCGATCCAAGGCCACCTCCATGTCTCATGAACGTGTAGCCGCGCACATCGACTGTTCGTAACAAGCCAATCAGATCACCGAGTTTTTCTTCATCGATGACGATCTCTATGCGTATCATCGAAATTAAAACGTATACTATATAAACATGGTTTCTCTCCAGAATATTTATGCGTTGATAGTCGGATTTGAATACTCAGCCGGGCCGAAATACATCTTGAAAGGATTTCAATGAATTGATGAATCATCCCCAGACAACAGCGGCATCTGTTTTCCCTACACGCCTGCCAGATACTGGGCGGCACCGTAATACAGAGGAATACCGATTACCACGTTAAACGGAAAAGTACACGCCGAGTGACAGAGTCAGGTAAAAAGACGGATTAGCCTCCGGCACAGCCAGGCGCATCGCCGGAGGCACCGCGATATAGGAGCAGCTCGCTGCAAGCACGGTAACCAGCGTGACGCCTCCAACCGAGTATCCAAGCCAGAAGTGACCGACCAGGAGGCCGCAAATTGCGCCAATCAGAGGCATCGCGATACCGAAACAGACGAGGAAGATCCCTACCGCCTTAATTCCGACAGCCTTTTTCCCGCTTCCATGCCCATATCGCACAGGAACAGGCACAAGGCGCCCATGAATATGGTTTCGAAGAATGGCTCGATCTTTGTGATAGCTTGGCTCCGAGACCACTGCACCGATTCCCATGGAGCAAAAACAGCAGCAGAATACTGCCATTGGTGAAGGCTTCGCGCAGCAGGTGCATGTACATCCCCTTCTCGCCCTTGGTTGCCCCCCCCATTATTTTCCGCGAATAGCCGGCCAGCACCAGACCGATCATGATTGCGGGAGACTCCATGATTGCCAGCATGATGACCGGATAGGCTTCAAAGGTCACGCTGATGCCGCCCAGGAAAGCCACCGCCGTCATGTAAGTGCCCGCGCTCACCGAGCCGTAGTGCGCCGAAATTGCCGCGGCATTGAGCGGATCGATCTTTCCGAGCGCCCCGCAAAATAATATATGCGACAATGGGCAAGCCAATGCCAAACAGAAAAGCCGCTCCCACGGCGGGCAGAGCATCGCCCATAGACCCCTGAGTCAGAGGCCTTGCCCCCATGCAGCCCGATACCTATCAGCA
Organism: uncultured beta proteobacterium; assembly: GCA_963850515.1. Lineage (GTDB taxonomy): Bacteria > Pseudomonadota > Gammaproteobacteria > Burkholderiales > Nitrosomonadaceae > Nitrosospira. The sequence continues at coordinate 40,542 of CAWKMH010000069.1, read as the reverse complement.
GATAGATAACGATCATCTTGTGCATATCGGGCGGAAACTTGAGATCCGACTTGATCACCTGCGCGAACATACCGAGGGCGAAAAATAGTATCGCCGGTACGAGAAGACTGGTAATTGACATGGTAAACCCTCCTTATGTAGTTATTAACCCACTTGAACTATTACGATCACCCGGCCTTCAGGACCAGCCGCGGTGAGCGCACTCGAGCCATTGGCTTGTATGTTCGAGCGGCCAGGAGCTCGATGGAGAGTACTTCACCGACTGGCGGGAAAGCAGCCGAGCCCGCAAGCATGTAGAGGTTCCCGTCAACGAAGATCTCGAATCCGATCTCCGCAACATTTCCCCGGCGGTTTCCCTTTTCGGGCCTGTTCTCAGCACGGGACTTTTTTGCATCTCTCAAGTATATGACTGTCATATAGCCCTCCCAAGGTGAGTGAAAATTTCTGGAACGGTGACGGAACCGGTAACGATTCCTTGCTGGATTCGCATTGGTTTATCCTTATTTGTAAAATTGGTTTATCCTTATCTTGTAAATCGAAAATGTATAGAATGTGAAAGTTGCAGCGGTAACAATAGTTTTTTTAATACCAGTAAAATCATGGAACAACTCGCCGCTTTATGGCTACGAAACAAACGTTATAGTTGTGCTGCCATGAAGCACAGATTGCCACAACCCATGTGAAGAACCTGTCGCGGGGTTGTGATTAATTTGTGAAAGGCAAAAAAAGAACGATCACGAAGCGTGACGTTTGTGGAAACCGCAAATGCAGGGGGATTACGGAAAGGTGATGTGGAAGGTTGCGCCTTTTCCCGGCGTGCTATCGACCTCTATAATCCAGCCATAGTGGTCGCAGATACGCTTGACGATCGCAAGACCGATGCCCAGGCCTTCGCCTTTCGTCGACCCGCGGAAGAAGCGCTCATAAAGGAGGGGCAGATAAGAAGGTTCGATACCGATGCCGGAATCGGAGATTGAAAGACGCTTCCGGCTGAAATTCACGCGAATGAAACCGCGCTCTGTATATTGCACCGCATTGCGAAGCAGATTCACAAGAGCCGTGTGCAATGCTTGCCGGTTCAGCGTGAGGACGGCATTCGGCTCTACGGCAACCTCGAACATGAGGCGCTTTCGATATATTTCAGTGCATACAGGCTCCACCGCATCATAAACGCACTCGGCGATTGCGACCGGCTCCATGATGCCCAGCGCCTGCTCGCGAGCAAGGAATAACAATGCCTGCAATTGTTCTCCCATGCGAGTCGCCGCGACCTCGATCATTCCGATGCGCGCCCGCGCCCTTTCGGAGAAGCCCGGTTCCGTAACGAGCAGTTCGCAACTCGTCAGGATGGTGGTGATCGGGGTACGCAACTCGTGACTTATGTTCGCGGTGAACTCCTGCTCGCGCCGCAGCATGCGCGTGATGCGGTTCTGATAGTCGTCCAGTGCACGGGCGAGTTGCGCCACTTCCTCGTCTTGGCCCGGGCTGGATCATTGTTGCGTCCTGTCCCGCGCCGGGCGCTAGATGCCTTACTCGCTCCGCAAGATCGGTAACCTGTCTGACGAGTACTCCCGCAAGCAGATATCCCACCAGTAACGCAACCCCGACCACCGAAAGGAGCGATAAAATGATAAGAAGCCTGAGTTCCTGTTGCCGCTGATCATGGAGCCCGATTTCATAGGCAACCAGAAACTTGACGCCGTCCACATGGCGTACCGCGACCCGAATCTCCTCCGGGCCCCTGAAAACCTTGTGGCGCCTATAGTTGAGCCCTTGCAAGTACTGTGGGAGTTTGGATTCCTCGGCGGAGTCATGGATGATGTACTTTTCGAGATTTGAGCCCACCTGGGGAACAAAATCGCTACTCTGGCGATAGCGCTCGAGCAGATAGTCCATCTCGGTTTCCATGATCTGCTCGATATGCGCCTCCTCGATGTCGTCAGAAGCAATATACAAGCTGATACCAAGCGTTCCGACGACGACTATGCAGAATACCGCAAAGGCCAGCGCAACTCGTCGGCGTAGGCCACGTTTAATCCCTGGCACGGGAAATGAGGCGGTAACCAAGTCCATGAATTGTCTCGATCGGATCGTAGCCGCCCGCGCGGCTCAACGCACGGCGTAATTCGTGCATATGGCTGCGCAATGTATCGCTGGTTCCCTGCGCAGTCGCCCCAGACTTCCGATTCAAGTTCCCTGCGGCTGAACACGCGGCCAGGCTCGCTCATCATGAGTGCGAGCAGCCGGATACATTTGGGGGCAACTTGACGGCTGTGCCGGCAAAAAGTACCGATAGCGTTTTGGGATCGAATGACAGATCCCCGGTTTCCAGCATGCGGCTGGTAACTTTGCCACCATGCCGTTTATGCATTGCAACGAGGCGGGCTTCGACTTCTTTTAGCGCGAACGGCTTGATCATGTAATCGTCGGCGCCGTAATCAAATCCTTTGAGCTTATCTTCCAGCGTATCGCGCGCTGTCAGCATCAGCACCGGTGTGTCAAGGTCCGCTTCCTGGCGAAGTTTCCGGCATAACGTGATGCCATCCATGGCCGGGAAGACCAAGATCAAGCAGAATCCCATCAAATTTCTGTGTTACCGCGAGATGCAGTCCAGTGATGCCGTCAGCGGCAGCATCGACACTGTGACCGCGGGCCTCGAGAAAATCGTAGAGGTTTGTGGCAATAGCCGGATCATCTTCAATAATAAGTATATGCACGGGAAGGCTTACTAAAAAATTATAAGATAAAGCGGCTATTTAATTTTAACAACACCCGAAAAATATGCCCGATTTGAAAAATGTAGCTGATTCCGACGGAATATCAACGTCGATCCAGGTCGCTACTCGGACTTGATCGGCCTGGGCAGTTCGTTGAGAATCTAGCACAGTTCGATATGTTTTGCTGGTATTTAATGCCTTTTTTATTTATAAAATTAGTGCTAGCGATATTTGCGGCTGAGGGCATGAACTGCTTCCACCAGTGTCAGGGCATTCTCCGGTGGAGTAAACTGCGAAATGCCATGACCAAGATTGAAAACGTGGCCGTTGCCTTTTCCATAACCGGAAAGAATTTTTTCCACTTCAGCAGCAATCACTTCCGGTGTCGAAAACAGCACTGCGGGGTCAGATTTCCTTGCAAGGCAACCTTGTGCCCAACCCGTCGGCGTGCCTCGGCGATATCCACGGTCCAGTCGAGCCCAACCGCATCACAACCGCTATCCGCAATGCTCTCAAGCCATAACCCGCCGCCCTTCGTAAAAACGATGTTAGGCACGCGCTCACCGCCATGCTCACGCTTAAGTCCTGCCAGGATCTGACTGATATAGCGCAAGGAAAATTCCCGATAGGCTGCGTGAGACAAGGCGCCACCCCAGGTATCAAAAATCATCACAGCCTGGGCGCCGGATTCGATTTGTGCATTCAGATAATCGGTTGCGGCCTGCGCGGTAATATCGAGAATGTGATGCAACAGATCCGGCCGCTGGTACAACATGGTTTTGATCTGACGGAAATCGGTACCACCGCAACCTTCCACCATATAACAGGCAAGCGTGAAAGGACTGCCGGAAAAGCCGATCAGCGGAACCCGGTTGTCCAGCGTCCTTCGGATTTGCGAGACCGCGTCCATGACGTAACGCAGATGTACCCCGGGATCAGGTACCGTCAGTGCGCGAATCTCCCATTCTTCACGTAAAGGCCGCTCGAACTTGGGCCCCTCGCCATCCGAGAAATAAAGCCCCAGCCCCATTGCATCGGGGATAGTCAGAATGTCCGAAAACAATATCGCGGCATCCAGCGGGAACCGCGCCAGGGGCTGCATCGTAACTTCAGTCGCGAAATCCGGATTTTTGCACAGGGCGAGGAAGTTGCCGGCACGAGCGCGCGTCTGGTTGTACTCGGGTAAATATCGCCCAGCCTGACGCATCATCCACACCGGGGTGTATTCAGTAGGTTGCCGCAGGAGAGCCCGCAGCAGGGTATCGTTCTTCAATCTTGTCATCGACTCCAGTTTAATCGTACAAACTCAGCAAGAAACAGCATCGTTTATGCGCCAGTTCCCGGGTAACAGCTTGTGTCCCGGATCATACCCCGTTAGAACTCATCTTCATGTGAACAGATTGTTCGTGGGCTTAACTTGTTAATGTTATCAGCTATTGGCTTCCGGGTACATGATCATGGCCCGTGGCGATTGTTGCGCCAGCTTTATCCTTGCTGGCAACCGGCCTGTACGGTGACGCTGAATGGCAACGAATGAAATAAATGGAAGGTGTTAACGATAGTAGCAGCGAAGGCTTAGTCGAAGCGTCAACTCTCCTCAATGGCAAATAACCGCCGATATTCCCGAATTGCATAGCGATCGGTCATGCCGGCGATATAATCGGCAACCGCCTGATGCTTATCATGCTGATACTTCGACTGAAATACCGGGGAAGCAGCCGGATATCCGAGCAAAAGGCGTTGAAGAGTACTTCGATCGTATGACGCGCCTTGGCGCTCATGCGCGCCACTTTATAATGCCGGTACAGATTGTCACGCAGAAATTTTTTCAGTTCCTGTTGCTCCTGCCAGATTTCCTGGCTGAAACCAATCAGGCACGCGGTGCCACCCGCACAGTCTTCAAGACTCGTCCGGGCGGGCATGCACGATATTGGTGGCGCTTTGCCTGATCAAATCCCCCATCAGCGTATTGATCATGCGCCGGACAGTTTCATGAATCACACGCCGTCCCGATGATGTCAGGGTAATGACTTTTTGCCATCGACAAATGCCGCGCAAATATTTTGACCTCCGCAAGTTGCTCCAGCGTAATGCAGGCCGGAACGCAAGCCATCGTCCACGTCGTGGTTGTTGTAGGCGATTTCATCGGCAAGATTGGCCAGTTGTGCTTCCAGTGACGGTCGCTGATCTCGATAAGGAAACGCTTGCCCACATCTCCAAGTTTTTTGCATTCTTTCTGGCGACAGTGCTTGAGAATGCCTTCACGCGTTTCAAAGCACAGGTTCAAGCCGTCGAATGCGCCATAACGCTCTTCCAGCACATCCACCACACGCAGAGATTGCAAGATTGTGCTCGAAGCCGCCGTAATCCTTCATGCAGGTCGTTCAGCGCTTCCTGCCCTGCATGACCGAATGGCGTATGGCCGAGGTCATGCGCCAGGGCAATAGCTTCAACCAGATCTTCGTTCAAGACTCAGATTGCGCGCGATCGAACGGCCGATTTGCGCCACTTCGAGGCTGTGCGTCAAGCGCGTGCGGAACAGGTCGCCTTCGTGATTGACGAAAACCTGAGTTTTGTATTCAAGCCTGCGAAATGCGGTGGAATGAATGATGCGATCGCGATCACGCTGGAAGGCGGTACGCGTCCCGGTGCTGATTCTTCCGCGATGCGACGGCCGCGTGCGAGTTGGTCGAGCGTTACCGCATAAGGCGCCAGCTCATGCATCGGCAGTACATTCGCATAAGAGTTTCAGTCAATATCTCGTGCGGCACCGTCGGAATGGAGCACGGCCTCGCCTATATGCCGGAATAAAATGAAACGCATCTTCCCTCCTTCTATTTTCTTGTCCAGCCCCATCAAGCGCAGCTATCTTTCCGTGCCGAGATCGGGCGCAACAGCAGAAAGCCCTGCTTGCGCATAAATTTTCCGGATTCGCTCTACCTCGGCCTCGCCGATCATCCCCATGCGCTGCGATAGCTCCGCAGCCAGCATCGTACCGGCAGCAACTGCTTCGCCATGCAACCAGTCGCCGTAACCCATCGCATTTTCGATCGCATGACCAAAGGTATGGCCGAGGTTGAGTATTGCCCGCACGCCGCTTTCGCGTTCATCGGCTTGCACAACCTCCGCCTTGATTTATGCAACTTCGGCGGATCGCGTCGCCCAGCACATCAGCGTCGCGGATAAGAAGCTTGGCAATATTCGTTCTATCCACTCGAAAAAGCCGAGGTCGCGGATAAGGCCATATTTGATGATCTCAGCGATGCCTGCCGCGCAACTCCCTTTCCGGCAACGTATCGAGCGTTGCTGTATCCGCCAGTACCGACCCGAGGCTGATAAAAAGCGCCGATCATGTTTTTGCCCAGCGGGTGATTGATACCGGTCTTGCCGCCGACCGAGAATCGACCTGCGCCAGAAGTGTCGTTGGAATTTGGATAAACGGCACGCCCCGCATATAGGTAGCGGCGGCAAAACCGGTCAAATCACCCACGACTCCGCCACCAAGGGCGATGATGGGCGTGCTCCGTTCACAGCGGTGACGAAGAAGCGCATCGAATATGCAGTTCAGCGTCTGCCAATTCTTGTGCGCTTCCCCGTCAGGGAGGACGATGGGAACAGTCGCCACGCCTTGGCCTTCCAGCGCGCTACGCAGCCTTTCCATATAAAGGGGCGCTACCGTAGTGTTTGTGACGATTGCGGCGCGCTTTCGCGGCACGTGGTCCAGGATAATTTCGGAATGGCTCAGAATCCCATTGCCGATATGTATCGGGTAACTACGCTCACTTGGCGTAGAGGCAAAATCTACCGTGATTGTTTGCATGGTTTAGCGGTTCTCGAAGCACGATCTCAATTCTTGTCTACCTGATGATCAACAGGTTTTTGTTCGGGCAGAACTCATGATGGAGATAGCAAGCAATCTTTCAAAATGGCTTAACCACAACCAGGATTACCACTGCAATCAGGATCACCACCGGAAATTCATTAAACCACCGGTAATAAACATGACTGCGCCGATTGCGATCATACTTGAAATCGGCGAGCAGCTTTCCGCAGTAGAGGTGATACGCGATCAGCACGATGACGAGTGCAAGTTTTGCATGCAACCAGCCACCAGAAATTCCATAACCCAGCCAGAGCCAAAGACCAAAGAGAATTGTCAGCACTGCGCCAGGCGTCATGATCCCATAATAAAGTTTGCGCTCCATCACCTTGAAGCGCACGATGCCTGGCGCGTCATCGCTCATCGCATGATAGACAAACAGACGCGGCAAATAAAACAATCCTGCAAACCAGGTCACCATGAAAATGATGTGTAGCGATTTTATCCAGAGCATCTGTGATTCTTCTTAGCCTGAACCGGGGCATCTATATGAGGTCGGGGGATAATGTATGGCGCGAGAAGGGGGCACGGGCATCTGCCACGAAAACCGGACGACCCGCTCTGCAAAAGCCGTAAAAACTGTTCAATAAAACGCAGCAGCCGATTAGTTCATTGGGTAGCTCGGCAGGATACCAGCACCCTGCCATGCAGAAATCGAGCATACCATAGCCGATCATGCCCGGATGAGAAGGAATATCATCGAAAACGCATCCTGGAGCAGCAGAAACGAGGAAGAACCTACATACTGCGAAGCACGTGGCGCCCAGTCTTTATAGCGCGACAACCTCGATATCGGGTTCTATTGATCTCAGCATATTCTGAATACCTCGCAACGTGCCTGAGATCGAGCTCGGGCATGTGCCGCAAGCACCTTGATAATGAACGCTGAGCTTGTTGCCATCCAGCCCGAGCACATGCAGGTCGCCGCCGTCACTTTGGAGATAAGGACGCACCTCCTCGTCGAGCATGATATTGATGGTATCGAGCCGCTGCTGGTCCTCCGGACTTAAACCGGCAATTGCACTGGTTGCCGCAGCGACTGTTGCGGCTGATTGCGCATCGGCCGCGGGCGCGGCGCGGATCGGATCGGCCACCTCGCGTGCAAGGTCTTGCCAGTCGGCGCCGCCGTCTTGCGTTACCGTGATCCAGCGATCGACATAAAATACGTTAGTCACATGATCGATGTCGAACAATGCCGCGGCAAGTGGATCGTCTTTCGCCTGCTCGGCATTGTCATATGAGCATGTCACCCCCCAGGTCAATGGCTCCTTCAGGATGAACTTCAGCGCGTTTCGATTTGGGGTACCTTCTATTTCCGCTATTTTTGGCATTTCCTGTTCCTTTCAACCTAAATCCGGTAGTTGGACGGGGTGAAGTGTACGGTTTTCGGGGTGCAGGGCAAGGCGCGACGACGCGGAATGTCGACCGCGCAGGGCGGAGCAGTGCCTTCCGCAGGAAGGTGCGACCCCGAAGCGGGATGCGGGCGCCCCTGCGTGAAGCGCGATCGCGGCATCCCCTGCGCTGCCCGATCCCCGCTGCGCGGGGCCCCTCGGGCGACGCTTCGGGGCGCCTTCCATTCCAAGGAGTTGCAACGCAGCCATGTGCCGCAAAAACTGTGCAATTCACCCGTAGCGGCCTCACCCAGAAGGTGAGCATTAAATAATATGAAATATTGTTATTAATCATGACAATGATCTATTAAATGAGCGGTCAACTACCGGATTTAGGTTCAAGCATCACCTATTGGAGCATGCATCGGGTCATCCTCGGACTCGGTCGAGGTAGTGGTAACGGCATTGAGCGCAGCATGCAGCGTATGCCACGGCAAAATGGCACATTTTACACGCGTCGGCAGATCACGCACGCCTGCAAATACCGTGAGCCGCCCCAGATGATGCTGGCCCTCGAGATCGAGCGTGCCGGTCGCCATATCACGAAACTCCTTGATCAGCGTCTCTGCATCCGCGCGTGTTTTGCCTTTCACGACGGTGGTCATCATCGAGGCCGATGCCTTGCAGATCGCGCATGATTCACCGTGGAACGCGATGCCGTCAATACGCTCACCCTCGAGATTTAGCGCAATGTCGAGGTGATCGCCGCATAATGGGTTATGGCCAACCGCGTGGTGGCTTGCTTTATCGAGCGTGCCATAATTGCGGGGCTTCTTGTTGTGGTCGAGAATAACTTCTTGATAGAGCGATTTCGTGATCATTACATGAAAATTTTTTGCACGGTGCGAACGCCCGCGATAAATGCGTCCACCTCGGCCATCGTATTGTAAAAAGCAAACGAAGCACGTGTCGTCGCCGGTACCTTGAGGCGCAGCATTACCGGCTGCACGCAATGGTGCCCGGTCCGTACCGCAACCCCTTCCTGATTCAGGAGCGTGCCGATATCATGCGGATGCACGCCCTCGACCTCAAACGACAGTACCGCGGTCTTCGTTGCAGCGGTGCCGATAATACGCACGCCCGGCATGCGGCTCATCTGTTCAGTCGCATAGTTGAGAAGATCGAGCTCGTACGCGGCGATTGCATCCAAACCGATCGAGGATAAATAATCAACTGCGGCACCAAGCCCGATCGCAGCGGCAATCGGCGGTGTACCTGCTTCAAATTTGTGCGGTATGGAATTGTAGGTGGTTTTTTCGAAAGTCACCGACAAAATCATGTCTCCGCCGCCCTTGAACGGCTGCATACGCTCAAGTAGCTCAGCCTTGCCATAGAGCACGCCTATACCCGTCGGCCCGCATAGCTTGTGGCCGGAAAAAGCGTAGAAGTCGCAGTCGAGATCTTGCACGTCCACTGTCATATGCGGCACGGCCTGTGCACCATCAATCAGCACCGGTACATTGCGCGCATGCGCGAACGCAATCATTTCCTTGACCGGATTTACGGTACCCAGTGCATTCGACACATGCAACACACCTACGAATTTGGTTCGCTCGCGTAAACAGTTTTTCGTATTCATCGATGAGGAGCTCCCCGGCATCATTGATGGGCACAACACGGATCTTCGCGCCCTTCTCTTCTGCGAGCATCTGCCAAGGCACGATGTTGGAATGATGCTCAAGTGTAGTCAGAATGATTTCGTCGCCGGCACCGATGAATTTTCGGCCGTAACCATGCATTACGAGATTGATCGCATCGGTGGTGCCACTGGTGAAAATGACTTCCCTGTCTTCGCGCGCGTTGATGAAACGTTGCAATCTGCGGCGCGACCCCTCGTATTCCGCAGTGGCCAATTCGGATAAATAGTGCACGCCGCGATTGATATTGGCGTGCTGGGTCGTCTGGTAGCGTACCAGGCGGTCAATTACCGGTTGCGGCATCTGGCTGGACGCCGCATTGTCGAGATAGACCAGTGGTTTACCCTCAACCTGGAGCTCGAGGATCGGAAAATCAGCGCGAACGCGATCAATGTCGAACGTCGAAGCGAATTGCGGCTTTAGAGTGGAATCTATTATCTTCATGGTCAATCCCGTTGAGTCCGCTCAAGTACCGTTTGCTCAAGCCGGTGCTTGAGGGATGCAATGGAAATGCGATCGATAATTTCGGCGCCAAACGCGTAAGTCAGCAGATTGCGCGCCATTACCTCGGATACCCCACGGCTCTTGAGATAAAACAGCTCCTCACTGGCGAGTTGACCAACGGTTGCGCCGTGCGCGCACTTTACGTCATCCGCAAAAATTTCAAGCTGTGGCTTGGTGTCGATACGCGTCTTCCCACTCAGCAGCAAGTTGCGGCTCGATTGCGTGGAATCAGTACGTTGAGCCCCTGGGCGTACTATTATCTTACCGTTGAACACGGCGTGCGCAGCGCCATCGACGATGCATTTATGTAACTGGCGGCTTGTGCAATTCGGCACCGCATGATCAATGCAGGAATGGGTATCGGCAAGCTGGCGTTCCGTAATCAAGGCCAGCCCGTCAATCGCGCACTCGGCTCCCTCCGCCGCAAGCAGCACATTCAAATCATATCGTGAAATACGCGCACCAAGCGCGACGCTGACCGATCGATAGCGGCTTGCATGCGCTAGCGATACCGCACAGTTTGCGATATGAAACGCGTGGATGCTGTCACGCTGCACCCGGATGTGATTGACCTCGGCATTATCTCCCAGCGCGATTTCCGCCACCGCATTGGTGACATAGGCGCCTTCATGAAGCGTAATATAATCCTCGACGAGCGTGACTGAACTACCCGGTTCGGCAATCAGAAGGCAACGCGGATGACTTGCCGCCTCTGGCTGTGTTGCAATGAACAACACATGCACCGGTTCCCTCGCTGCCGTATCACGCGGTACCACGACCAGTGCCCCGTCATGGAGAAACGCGGTATTCAGTGCGGTGAACAGGTTATGCTCAAACCCGGCATGGCGTCCGAGATGCGGCTCTATTGCCACGCCATGCGTGGATATCGCCGTTGACAGATCCGTGACTACCAAACCGAGCTCTCTGGCCCTGTTCGGCGATGTGGAAAACTGCGGCATGTATGTGCCATCGACGAACACGAGCCTGACCGCCGCCTCGTCCAGATAGAAACGTTCCACGTCGGCTGCTTTCACCGTCGATGCACCCCGCAGCGGCTGGAAGGACAGCTTGGCAAGCGGTGAAATATCGGTAAAGCGCCACTCTTCGTCGCGAGTCGTCGGCACCTTTAATCTACCGGCACAATCAACCGCATTTGCTCTCAACTGATTAAACCATGCGAGAGGGCTGGGCGGCAGTTGTGGCTGGCCCTGAAGCAGGCTTTCGAGATAGCTGTTGCCGGCAACCATGTTCATGCTCATGCCCCGACCGCAGCACGTTGCTCAGCGCCAACCCAGTCATACCCACGGTTTTCGAGATCGAGCGCAAGCTCTTTGCCGCCTGTCTTGATGATGCGACCCGACTCCATTACATGCACGTAGTCCGGCACGATGTAATTAAGAAGGCGTTGATAATGCGTGACCAATATGATCGCATTATCCTTGTTGGCAAGCTGGTTCACGCCCTTGGTGACGATCCTTAGCGCATCGATGTCGAGTCCGGAGTCGGTCTCGTCGAGAATTGCCAGCCGTGGTTCAAGCAGCGCCATTTGCAATATCTCGTTCCGCTTTTTCTCACCGCCGGAAAAACCTTCATTGACGCCACGATCGAGAAAATCGGGGTTCATGTCCAGCAATTTCATTTTTTCACGCACCAGGTCATCAAATTCGAGCGGATCAAGCTCGTCCTTGCCGCGTTGTGCCTGTACTGTATTGTAGGCGAGGCGCAAGAAATGGCTATTGGCAACGCCGGGAATCTCGACCGGATACTGAAAGGCGAGAAATACGCCAGCGCGCGCACGTTCCTCCGGTTTCAGATCAAACAGATCATTTCCTTCAAACGCTACCGAACCGCCGGTTACCTGGTATGCGTCGTGGCCGGCCAGCACCTTTGCGAGGGTGCTTTTACCCGAGCCGTTTGTTCCCATGATTGCGTGTACTTCACCGAATCTAACCGTAAGGTCTATACCCTTGAGGATTTCGATACCGTTGACAGTCGCCCGCAGCCCACGTATTTCAAGTAACGTTTTGCTATCCTGATAAATCATCCGACGCTCCCTTCGAGCTTGAACCCGAGCAGCTTGGTCGCTTCGACCGCGAACTCCATCGGCAACTGTTGAAAAACATCCTTGCAGAATCCATTAATGATCATCGATACCGCTTCCTCGCTGCCGATGCCACGCTGGGCAAAGTAAAATAGTTGGTCTTCACCGATCTTTGATGTTGATGCTTCATGCTCGACTTTGGCTTCCTGGTTGCGAACCTGTATGTAAGGAAAGGTATGGGCTCCGCATTTGTCGCCGATCAGCATTGAATCGCACTGCGAATAATTGCGCGCCCCAGTAGCGGTAGGCGCGATTCTGACCAATCCGCGGTAACTGTTATTGGAATGGCCGGCGGAGATACCCTTGCTGACTATGGTGCTACGCGTATTTTTTCCAATGTGAATCATTTTGGTGCCGGTGTCTGCCTGCTGATAGTTATTGGTCACAGCCACCGAGTAAAATTCTCCTACCGAGTTTTCGCCCTGAAGAATACAGGAAGGATACTTCCAGGTAATAGCCGAGCCGGTTTCAACCTGAGTCCACGAAATGCGCGAATTAACGCCCTTGGCCAAGCCACGCTTGGTAACGAAGTTGTAAATGCCACCCATGCCGTTTTCATCGCCCGCATACCAGTTTTGCACCGTCGAGTATTTGATGTCGGCGTTGTCCAGCGCGACCAGTTCAACCACTGCGGCATGTAATTGGTTAGTATCGAATTTGGGCGCGGTACAACCCTCGAGATAGGAGACCGACGAACCCTCCGCGCCGATAATCAGAGTGCGCTCGAACTGTCCCGATTCCTCCGTATTGATTCGGAAGTACGTAGCCAGGTCCATGGGGCATTTTACGCCTTTGGGAATAAAGCAGAATGTACCATCCGTAAAAACGGCCGAATTGAGCGCCGCGTAGTAATTGTCGCCTACCGGCACCACCGTGCCAAGATACTGCTTCACCAGGTCGGGATGCTCATGAACGGCTTCCGAAATCGAGCAGAAAATTATGCCCACCTCGGCAAGCTTCTGCTTGTAAGTCGTCGCAACCGACACGCTGTCGAAAATCACGTCCACCGCTACGCCGGCGAGCGCTGCCCGCTCGTGCATCGGCACCCCGAGTTTCTCGAAAGTGCGCAGCAATTCGGGATCGACCTCGTCCATGCTGTTCAGCTTCTTTTTCTGCTTCGGCGCCGCGTAGTAGCTGATTGACTGAAAATCAATTTTCGGATACTTGACATTAGGCCATTGTGGCTCTTCCATCTTCAGCCATTGCTCATATGCCTTCAGCCGAAACTCAAGCAGCCATTCGCGGCTCCTCTTTCTTTGATGAAATCAGGCGGATAATGTCTTCGTTGAGCCCTTTTGGCGCGATATCGGACTCGATTTCGGTAACAAAACCGTGCTTATAAGGCTGATTGACCAGTTTTTGTAATGCTGCACTCATTAGATTTGCTCCAATGTCGTTCACCTCGAGGATACATTCGAACCGTTACCGAAATTCTTTTACACCTTTCACTACCGCCGTACTCTTGTTTTTTTACACTCGTTCTGGCAAGATCCTTTGTTACCCTACCTCTGACAGCTAAACTTTGGCTGGTTCTTTCAAACTGAAGCTTTCACCGCAGCCGCATGTGTTGTCGACGTTGGGATTTTCAAACTTGAACGAATCATTGAGCCCTTCCCTGACAAAATCAACGTGGGAGCCATCAAGGAACGGCAAACTACCCGTATCAACCACTACATTAGCGTTATGAGATTCGAATATCTGATCGTCTACAAGAACTTCGTCAGCATAGTCGAATGTGTAGGCAAAACCAGAGCAACCCACTTTTTTCAAGCCAATGCGCAAGGCCAGTCCTTTACCGCGCTTTGCAAGCTGTTTCCGGATTTGTTTAGCCGCATTTTCGGTTAATGTTATCGACATACTATCCTCCAGTTACCATCCAACATGATGGATCGAAATAAATATGGGCCATCTGTATCAAATCAAGCCAAAAATGCGCGATGTCCGCGTTCCGGCACGACCTTTTGCGTTCACGTTTCGGCATATGACCTTCCGCATAACTCCAGCTTTTGCACTACACCATTCTGTCTCGCTTTCTGCTCATCAACCAGTTGTTTCAACGTTATCGCGCCAAGGTGATCGAAAATGAGATCATTGAGCTTTATCCATAAGTCGTGAGTCATGCACTTTTTGTCATTGTGGCAATTTTCTTTTCCGCTGCATTGAGTCGAGTCGATGGGCTCATCAACCGCAAGAATAATCTCGGCAATCGATACTTGCGCCATGTCCTTGGCAAGGCAATAGCCGCCGCCCGGACCTCGCACACTCTCGACAAGTGACGCTGGCGTAGTTTGGCAAACAATTGCTCAAGATAAGATAGCGAGATTTGTTGACGCTGACTGATTTCGGCGAGCGTCACAGGATGACGCTATGCTGCATTGCAAGATCCAGCAGTGCCGTTACCGCAAACCGTCCTTTGGTTGTTAGCCGCATGATAAACTCCTCTTTACTCTTGTGATTCAATCAAATAGGGATATTGATCATAAACTAGTTCAGCATTCAATACATGACTGATTTAGTCAACTATAAGATACCTGATAGATTTAGTCAACTATAACAAAACATTCCGGCAGAAGGGTCAACATCTGCCGCAAGAAGCCGGGGCATTTCACAAGAGCGGCAATTGCCTGAGACAGTCTTACACACTCGATATGGCTCCGCAGACGCCTTGATCGGCGAATATCCATTTACACCCCACTTTGTTCAAAGCGTCTATCTGCAAACCCGGATTCTGGTCACGGGTGGATACCGCCATAGCCAATTATTATGAATTTCCTTTCTTTATTTTTTGCCCTTGCCCTTTTGCAATAAGCAGGTTTCTTGCCTCAACTGATTCAACTTCTAAACACTTGGAAGTGGCGCTTACGCTCTGGAGCATAGGAAGCGAAAATCTGTCTTGGTATGGCGACAGGAAAAAATCTTATAGTTCATGTGCTTGATTGAAGCACATGAACAAGCGTATCCCTGGGGGACGAAATTTTGCTTAAAACTGGCAAAATATCCCTAATCAACTGATTTAACAATTAATATTTTCTGGCATATAAATTGCTTTTACGCCTATAGTCGTGCTATTGCCATGTTTGTTTCATTAGACGCCATTGGCCGGCTGCAGCTTCAAATTTTTCAAAAACAATATTAAAAACCTGGAGAATAAGCATTATGAAAATCAATAAGAAAAAGGTGGTACTCGCCCTCGTTGCGGCGTTTGGGCTCGCGGCGGAATCGTCAGCATCTGGCGGACTAGAGTTTGCTGGATCAGGAGCATCTACGGGACTTAGCGTTTCCACAGGCTCAGGCGCTTATGCCGGATCCGCCGCTTCTACGAACCTAGGCACCTCTACAAGCCTAGGAACTTCCACCAACCTGGCAACTTCCCCGGACATGGGAACTTCTACGGGCTCAGACATAGATTTGGGGGTTTCTAATGACCTGGGAGTATCTACTCGCTTAGGCGTTTCCGCAGGAGCCGGGGTTTTAACCAGCACATCCGGTGTAACCGCGCTCGATGCTGGTGTAGCAGCCACCGTGCCGGTGCCAGCCACCACCAAGGTAACGTTGAGCTCACCGGCGCTTGCCGTCACAACCGAAGTCCTCGCTGCACAAGCGGTGGATAATACAAGTACGATTACGTGGGCGCACCTGCTGTCGCCGCGATCACCAAGGGCGATGTCACGGCCCAAAGCTCAGCCTCACTGCTGATGCAGATGCCTCAACCTCTACCGGGATCAGCGCTGGTCGCATCGGCAGCTGGAACCAACAATACCGGAGTATCTGCAGCTGCTCGGTACAGATATCGCATATGCAGGTGCTGATATAGCAGGTCAATTAACTGACACCCCTGGTTTCAGCACAACAGTGGGGGTCGAAAACCCGCCTTCCCCTCCAACTGGCAATCACGGGGGACGCTGCAGTTTCAGCAGTTCCGGAAGCCAATGAATATGCCATGCTGTTAGCGGGGCTCGGTCTGATGGGTTTTATGGTAAACCGTAGAAAGGAAAAGCTGAAATAAAAATACAGAAAGCCTGCTGAGGTGCGCCCGGGGTGCTTGGTTTGTTCAAGCGCCCCGTTCAGCATCTAGGCAATATTCTTTTGTTGCCTCCTTATGTACCCAAACGACGCCTGATGCCCCGGATCGTCCAATTCAGGCACTACCAGGTTTTTTCACTCGGATACGACCGCGCTGTCCATTCCAGCACCTGGCGCCGCTCCCCGTAGATTTGCTGCTGCGCACCTGGTCTCTTTTGGAGTCACTGGATAGTGATTTGAACTTGCTTGAACACTGCTAAACGGATTTTTGTAAAAGGAACAACTGGCGGGAGAGAGTTCCTCGAGAATCCAGCTAACTGGAGGGTTGCGTCAGGGTACTCTTGCGGCGACGGAGATTCATATGGGCTTTTACCAACTCAATCGCCTGATGGCGAAACTGATTGCCATCCGTATCTTTTACCCACATATGCAACAGGCCGATAAAGAATAGATGCGTATCCATCGCCAACTGAGCAGGATCGCGCAATGGATGCAGCTGCTCCTGAGCTTTCGCGCGCTCGTAAATCAACCGTAATTTTTCCTCGATGTCAGAACAATTACGATAAAATTTGCTGCAAAACAGTAGCGAACTCGTCTACATATTCACACTTGATCATCAGGATTTCATAAACCTGGCGCGTTTCGACGCTGTCCACCAGCATTGAATGGTGCCGCATAAAAAATTTTCTATGCATGTAAGCGCATCTTCACAACCTTCGACCAGCAGAGTATCGTCCATGCGATCAATCAATGGCAACAATACCTGTTCACGCATGGCCTGAAACAGATCGAGTTTATTACTGAAGTGCCAATAAATCGCACCCCGCGTGACGCCGGCCTGGACCGCGATATGTTCCATTGTTGTGCGACTGACACCGCGCGTCAGAAATACCTGGCGCGCCGCCTCGATCAGGCGTTGCCGGGTTAATTCCGAATTTTCCTTTGTTTTCCGGGCCATGGTCCAGTTGCTTTTCCAGTCATTAATTTATTTACATTGATGTACTTCTTTATGTATATAATTTACATACATACACGAATGTATGCAAGTTGTTTCATTTTTGACTGTTTTCGTTTACCGCCATGGGGTTAAAGATGTCAGCTGCCAGATATTATAAAAATGATAAAAACAGACTTGGCAATCTGATGGCGACTTCGCATTCGAAAGCGACCATCGCGCTTATCATTGGCATTGCCATGAACATTGCATTGGCCGCTTGTGGCAAGAGTGATCAGGCATCCAATCAACCGCCTGCTGGAATGGCGCTTCCGGTAAGCGTGATCGAAGTACAACCTACCAGCGTGCCGATCAGTGCCGAAGCGGTCGCACAAACCGAAGGCGCCAAGGAAGTCGAGATACGGCCTCGCGTCGGGCGGTATTTTGCTCAAACGCCTGTATGAAGAGGGCGCGGCGGTAAAGCTGGGCCAGCCCATGTTTCTGATCGATCCTGTACCCTATCAAAAATGCCCTGGCGCAAGCAAAAGCGCAACTCGCTGAACAGAAAGCCCGCATTGCACAGACGGAACGCGAAGAAAAGCGCTTGCGCGATCTACTTGAAACGCAGGCCATCAGCCAGCGTGAATACGATAATGCCGTCTCCGATAATGCAATCGCAAACGCCTCCCTGGAGCAGGCGGAAGTTCGCGTGCGCGACGCCGAGCTAAATCTCTCTTATACCTCCGTGCCGGCACCGGTGACCGGAGTATCCGGCCGCTTCCAATTTTCCGAGGGAACGCTGGTTGAAGCCAACACCAGTCTTCTGACGACGATTGTCCAGTTATCGCCGATCTGGGTACGCTTCAGTTTATCGGATAACGAACTGGCGCAGATCGGCGGTCCGCTGCATGAACAAAACGTGCAGCAGGTAACCTTGATACTGCCGGATGGCTCGGAATACGCCAAAAAAGGCAAGCTGAATTTTGCAGCCAGCGAAATCGATCCGATGCTGGGTACGCAGCAATTGCGCGCAACTTTCGAGAACGTGGATCAGCGACTTTTGCCGGGACAGTTTGTGCGTGCGCGCGTAACCACAGGCGAACGCGATGGCGTTTTTCTCGTACCCCAGGTTGCGGTGCAGACGTCCGATCTGGGAAATATCGTGTATATCGTCAATGAAAAAAATGAAGCCACCGTGCAACCGGTTGTAACCGGCCATTGGATGGGCAAGGAGTGGGTCATCCTGAGCGGTCTCAAAGCGGGTGATAAAGTCATAGTCGACAATATTATCAAGCTTCGCCCCGGGGCACGCTGTGGCGCCTAACCTGCTTCGTCCAGAGACACCCGTGGCGACCCATGCTCCGGGATCACCGCCTGCTGAGACTTCTGCTCAGCCCGACCCAGAGAAACAGACTTAGGCGGAAATCATCATGACAAGATTCTTCATCACGCGACCTATTTTTGCGTCCGTAGTATCCATTATCATCGTATTGCCGGGTTGGCAGCCGCGATGCAATTGCCTATCGCACAGTATCCGCAAATTGCGCCGCCGACCGTGCTGATCACCGCGACCTTTCCAGGCGCCAGCGCCGATACCTTGGCTAAAACGGTCGCGGCACCGATTGAAGAGCAGTTAAGCGGTGTCGAAGATCTATTGTATTTCAGCTCCAGCGCCGATTCGAGCGGTACGCTGACAATCACCGTGACCTTTGAAGTCGGCACGGATGTCGATCAGGCAACTTTCAACGTAAGTAACCGCGTAAATATTGCCCTGCCGCGCTTACCGGATGAAGTCCGCCGCACCGGCCTGATAATACAAAAGCGTTCCAACGACATTCTTCTGGTTTTTATGCTCGTCTCCAAGGAGAAGGGCAAGTATGACCCGCTGTATCTAAGCAATTATGCCACGCTCAACATACTGGATGAGCTGAAACGCACCAAAGGCGTCGGTGACGCGATAGTTTTCGGGGGACAGGATTATTCCATGCGTATCTGGCTGCGCCCTGACCGCATGGCTCAACTAGGAGTCACTACCACGGATATTGCCGCAGCCATCCAGATCGCAAAATGCGCAATATGCTGCGGGCAAGATAGGCCAGGAACCTGCACCTGCGGATCAGCAACTGATTTATACCGTTAACGCCAAAGGCCGGCTGCTGGAACCTGAGCAATTCGGCAATATTATCTTGCGCGCCGATGGGCCGCGCGGCGCGCTCTATCTCAAGGATGTCGCCCGTATCGAACTGGGCGCGCAAAGCTACGATGTGCGTACTGCGCTTAATGGCGAACCGGGCGCGGGCATCCCCATCTTCTTGCAGCCCGGTGCAAATGCGCTCGAGACGAAAGAAGCCCTTGTCGCCAAAATGGAGGAGTTGAAGACACATTTCCCTGACGGAATGGATTATGTAGTGCCTTATGATACCAGCCTGTTTGTTAAAGCCTCGATCTGGGAAGTCGTTAAAACGCTCGGCGAAGCGATGGTACTGGTGATATTGGTTGTGTACCTTTTCCTGCAAAGCTGGCGTGCCACGCTGATTCCCCTTGTCGCGGTACCGATCTCCCTTATTGGCTCGTTTGCGGGATTATGGTTGTTCGGCTTCTCCATCAACACGCTTACGCTATTTGCGATGGTGCTGTCTATCGGCATTGTGGTGGACGATGCGATAGTCGTGCTGGAAAACATCGAGCGCTTGATGGACGAGGAACAACTATCGCCGATGAAAGCTGCCATCAAATCCATGGAGCAGGTTTCAAGAGCCGTTGTAGCCATTGTATTGGTGCTATGTGCAGTGTTTGTGCCTGTAGCCTTCATGGGCGGCATCGCCGGTGAGCTATATCGCCAGTTTGCCGTAACGGTTGCCGTCGCCGTGGTAATTTCCGGTATCGTAGCGCTGACGCTTACCCCTGCGTTGTGTGCCATCATCCTGAAAACCACTCATGGCGAATCTGCGTTCTTCCGTATATTTAACAGTGGATTCAGACGACTTGACCAATTTCTATACGCATACGGTCAGCCTGACATTACATCATCCCATTATTGGCGCGCTCGTATTCGCAGGGATCGTCGGCGTGGCAATTTATCTGGGCAAAACGGTTCCCGAGAGTTTCGTGCCGCCTGAAGACCAGGGCTATGTGGTGGCCGCAACGATTCTGCCTGATGGCGCAACGCTGTCTCGAACAACCAGGACGGCTGAAGCTGTGCGCGCTGCCATTGCGGAAGACCCGGCAGTTTCCCACCAGTTTGTGGTTAATGGTTACGATCTTATCGGCGGCGGAAACAAGACAAGCTCGGCAACCATGTTCGTGACATTCAAAGACTGGTCTGAACGGACTGCCACCGCGGAGGATATTGTCAACAAACTGTTCGGTATCGGCATGCAGCAGCCTGATGGCATCGCGATAGCATTTAATCCCCCCGCCATCCGCGGACTGGGAACCGCGGGGGGGTTTGAAGTTTATGTGCAAGCCCGCGGCGGATCGGACCCCTTGCGATTGTCGGGTGTCGTGAGCAATCTCATCGACGCATTGAACCAGGAACCGCGCCTCGCCGGCATCAATACTTTCTTCCGTCCCACAGTACCGCAATTTTTTATTGAAGTGGATGAGGCCAAGGCGATTTCGCAGGGAGTATCGATTGCTGACCTGTATGCCACCTTGCAAAGCACCATGGGTTCGCTCTATATCAACGATTTTAACAAGTCCGGTCGCACCTACCGGGTGCAACTGCAGGCAGAACCTCAATACCGTATGAAGCCGGAAGATCTCGGCAGAGTGTACGTGCGCTCCGAATCCGGTGCGATGGTGCCCATGTCGGCGCTGAGCACGATAAAAAGCATCGTCGGTGCGGAACAACTGGAGCGCTATAACGGGCTTCTTGCCGCAAAAATCATGGGAAGTGGTGCACCCGGCGTAAGCTCAGGTGACGCCATTAAACTCGTGGAAGAGATCGCGGCAAAAAACCTGCCTGATAATTATCAGATTAGCTGGACGGCACAGGCCTTCCAGGAGAAACGCACCGGTTCCGCAGCAACTCTCGCTTTCAGTTTTGCCATTATTATGGTATTTCTGATTCTGGCTGCGCAATTCGAAACTTGGGGATTGCCGCTGGCCGTTATCATGGCCGTGCCCTTTGCGCTGACAGGTGCGCTTCTGGCGGTGCTGGTACGCGGGATGCCGAACGATATTTATTTTCAGGTGGGCTTGATTACACTGATAGGCCTGGCGGCAAAAAATGCAATCCTGATCGTGGAATTCGCCAGCCAGAAAATGAAAGAAGGAATGCCGGTTGCAGAAGCCGCGGTTGAAGCTGCACGTTTGCGTTTTCGCCCTATTGTCATGACTTCCATGGCTTTTGTGCTGGGGATCGTACCGCTGGTAATCGCGACCGGGGCCGGAGCCGCCGCACGCCGCTCAATGGGAACCGGCGTCTTTGGCGGCATGCTGCTCGCGACTTTTGTCGCAACCATATTCATTCCGTTGTTCTTCACCTGGCTTACCCGCAAGAACTCGGGAAAGCGGGCTGAACATGTACAACATGTACAAGAGGAAAGGGCAAATGCGCCACTATAATGCATGGATCAGAATACTGTTCTTACTCCCGACCCTGGTCGTGACCTCTTGCGCCATGGGGCCCGACTATGTCCGGCCCCATATCGACACCGCTGACAGGTTTCGCATGGCTGAAAACGAAGGGCACTCCATTGCCAATCTGCCATGGTGGGAGTTGCTTCACGATGATGTACTTCAACAGCTTATCCGGCAGGCTTTAGCGGAAAATAAAGATCTCAAGCAGGCAGTGGCAAGCGTTGAGGAACTCGAGGCCCGCAGCGCAATCAGCCGTTTTGACCTGCTCCCGAAGCTCGAATACAACATCAATGCGCCTGCATTCGGCACTCTCGGTGGATTCCTTTTCCCGGATTTCCCACACCGTACAGCTACTTCGCACAAAATAACGCTGGCTTGGGAAATAGATGTCTGGGGCAGGCTCCGCCGCGCCAACGAGGCCACTCGTGCCGATTTGATGTCGCGCGAAGAAAATCGCCGGGCCGTTGTCCTCACACTGGTGAGCTCGGTAGCACAATCTTATTTCGATCTTTTGCAATTCGATATGCAGTTGGGTATTGCCCAAAACGCACTGCGATCATGGGAGGAATCGGTTGCCCTCTCTCGGGCACAACTGCGCGGCGGCGTCATCTCGCGGCTCGATCTGGATCAGTTCGAGGCAGAGCGGGCAAACGCGGCAACACGCGTGGCGGAGATCGAGCGTCAAATGGTTCAAAAGGAGAATGAGCTGAGCGTGTTGCTAGGCAAGAATCCGGTGCCGATCGGGCGAGGCATTTCACTGACAGAGCAACTGTTGCCGCCCGCAGTCCCCGCCGGCCTTCCCTCCGAGTTGTTGCAGCGGCGCCCGGATATTTTGCAAGCCGAACAAACGCTGGCGGCAGCTACCGCGAGAATTGGAATGGCCAAAGCGGCACGATTTCCCAGAATTTCGATCACCGGTTTTCTCGGCGTGGCCAGTCCGGCATTGTCCAAGCTACTCGTTGCGGGAAGCGAATTTGGAGCGGCGGGCGTCGGTCTGGCGGGCCCGTTGCTGAATCCGCAAAGCCTGGGGTTCGAACAGCGGGCGGCTGAGGCTCAGGCAAGGCAGGTGTTGGCCAAATACGAGCAGACCATTCTTGTGGCCTTCAAGGAAGTTGAAGATGCCCTAGTGGCTGTTCGTACGTTCAATGATCAACGCACGGCGCAACAGGAGCAGGTCGAAGCGTTGCGCTCGGCTTTGCGTGTGGCCGACCTCCGCTACAAGGGGGGCATTACCAGTTATGTGGATGTACTTCTTGCCAAGCGCAATCTGTTCGATGCCGAGTTTGGGCTCTCGGCAACGCGCCGGATGCATCTGGTGTCTGTCATTCAGCTGTATAAGGCGCTGGGCGGAGGATGGTTGCCGGCATAATGAGTACATGCGGCGCCAGGTCGTCGCAGTTGGCAGATGGTACGCACCCTTCAGTTCTGAACGTATTTTCTTTATGCCCGGTCTTTTTGCAATAGCTTGCCGGTCCGATGTTTTAAGCTCCGGCCAGACGTTTCGCCCATATCAGTACCATTGGCAAGCTGCGATACATTTTGTACTGCTTCACTGTTATATTGCTTCACTGCTCTGCTGCGAATCGCTCATAATGGGAGAAGATGCAAGGAAGCGTTTGGTTTTTTTATCCAAGACTTTCTTCAGTTGAACCCGCATTTGCGGCCAACTCAAATTTCACCGCTGATTGAGGCGTGAGCCGCGGCGGGAATTAAGAGTAGCAAGGCTAAACAATACGACATTCATAGCCATGGCTTCCCGCTATGCGTCGATCGCGGCCTCAACCGAAACCGAAATGCGTCTATTCAGTAGCTGAATTTCCGGTAAAACCCGATTGCCGAGTCATTCCGCTTTGGAAACTTGTCCTTCGGACAACCCACGAGCCGGGCATATGAATCTGAGAACTCAGCGGTTAATCGTATCAGCCCTCCGGGAGGGAACCCACATTATTCGCATAAGCGTGGGATTACTCCTGATCCTCCTCGCCGCTTGCTCGGGGAAAGCGCCGCCCAGCTCGGCCCAGCCTGCCCCTGAAGTCGAAGTAATTACCGTAACCACGCAAACGGTCCCGGATGAACCGGAGTTTATCGGACGAACGGAGGCCTTCCGCCCCGTGGAAATTCGGCCACAGGTTACCGGTATCATTCAAAAAATATTTTTTACCGAAGGCCGGAATATTCGCAAAGGTGAACAGTTATATCTCATTGACCCTGTTCCCTTTAAAGCTGTTTATCTTAGTGCCAACGCTCGCGTGGCCCAGGCTCAGGCGCGACTGGTCCAGGCGGAGCAGGATCTAGTCCGTGTGAGGCCCCTTCTTGAGGAACAGGCTGTCAGCAGAAAAAATGTTGATGACGCCGTTGCCGAAACGCTGTCAGCCAAGGCAGCGCTCGAAGCAGCGCGAAGCGACTTGGTCAAAGCGAAATTTGATCTGGATAACACGCTGATCACCGCTCCCGTGAATGGCCGGGTCGGCCGCAGCCAGTTCTACGAAGGAAGACTAGTCTCCGCACAGACAACCCTCTTGACGACTATTGACCAGTTGGATCCCATGTATGTAAATGTAAGCGTCCCCGAAAGCTATCTGCTCCGGCGGCGTCGCGACCTTGCCGAGCATAGGATCGAGAGGCCAAATATTTTTCAGTTACGGGGTGTGATGACCTTTTCCGACGGGAGCGTGTACCCAGGAGAAGGCCTACTTGATTTCGCGGATGTCAACCTACGGTCCGAGACAGGGATGCTACAGACGCGGTTCACATTTCCTAATCCCGAAGGGGGCTTCGCGCCGGGACAGTCCTACTTTTATCCGGGGCAGTTCGTCAAGATTCGCCTCAAGGGGTATATCCGACCCGATGCGATCCTCATCCCGCAACGAGCCGTTCAACAAATGCCTACCGGATCGTTTGTCTACGTGATCGGCGAGGGCGACAAGGCGGAGCTTCGTCCGGTTCAAGCGAGCTTGTGGTATGAAAACGAGTGGTTGATCGACGATGGCCTTCAGCCAGGGGAACGGGTGGTTGTGGAAGGTTTTCATCGGGTTCGGCCAGGGGCTCAGGTGACCGCTGTCCCATTCCAGGGTGGAAAGACTCCCAATAGTCTTCCAAAGGAAAAACCCGCGCAGAACGCACCATGAGTTCCCATTTTTTTATTGATCGTCCAATTTTTGCCTCGGTCCTGTCCATCATTATTGTGGTGCTGGGCCTGGTGTCTTTGCAAAAGCTGCCGATAGCGCAATTTCCGCAAATCACGCCACCCATGGTGCAGATTGATGCGGATTATCCCGGCGCAAGCGCGGAAATTGTCGCCGAAGCGGTAGCGCGGCCGATCGAGGTACAACTCCCCGGTATCGACAATCTCCTCTACTACGACTCCACCAGTACGAATGATGGGCACATGACGATGAGGCTCACGTTCGAGATTGGCACTGACGTGGATATCGCGCAGGTCCAGACCCAGAACAGGCAACGCCTTGCCGAACCCCAGTTGCCCGATGAAGTCATCCGCCAGGGTGTAACCGTAAAAAAGACGTCGCCGGATTTGCTGGCGGTCATCATGCTGACCTCGACCGATCCCAGGCATGAGACTGTTTTTCTCTCGAACTATGCCCTGCTTCGCGTTCTCGACAACGTCAAACGAATCCCGGGTGTCGGCGACGCCATCATCTTCGGTGCGCAAAATTATTCGATGCGGTTGATCCTCAATCCTGTCCGCATGGCGCAACTCGATATCACGCCGACCGAAATTGCGGCCGTGGTTCGCGAGCAGAATCGGGATTTCCCAGCCGGGAGGATAGGCCGCGAACCCACGCCCAAAGGCACCGAACTCACCATTCCCGTCATTACACGTGGCCGAATGAGCGAGGTCAAGGAATTCGAGGATATGATCGTTCGAGCGTATCCGGACGGTTCCATGGTCCGGATGAGGGATATCGCGCGGGTGGAACTCGGTGCTCAATCGTATGACCTCGAAGGGCGATGGAACGGACAGCCCAATGCGTTCCTGCTGACCTTTCTTTCCCCGGGCGCCAATGCGCTCGAGACCGTCAAACACGTTCGCCAGGAAGTGGAAAAGCTGTCGAGAAGTTTTCCGGCAGGCGTGTCCTACGATATTCCCTATGACACGACCACATTCATCGATGTCTCCATCAAGGAAGTGGTGAAAACCCTTATTGAAGCCACGCTCCTGGTCATCCTGGTCGTCTTTCTTTTTCTTCAGAGCTGGCGTGCGACGCTCATCCCGGCCGTCGCGGTTCCAATTTCGCTCATCGGAACCCTGGCCGGGATGGAAGCGCTGGGATTCTCGATTAATACGCTGACTCTGTTCGGCATGGTTCTTGCAATCGGCATCGTTGTGGATGATGCTATCGTCGTGGTGGAGAATGTCGAGCGGCATATGACCAAGGGAGGCCTGTCACCCAGGGACGCAGCCAAAAAAGCCATGGATGAGGTAACGGGGCCGGTGGTTGCAATTGTCCTTGTGCTGGCTGCCGTATTTGTTCCGGTCGCTTTTTTAGGCGGTATCACTGGCGAGCTGTATAAACAGTTTGCCATCACCATTGCCCTGTCTGTGGCCATTTCCGGGTTCGTGGCGCTAACGCTCAGCCCCGCGCTTTGCGCGCTGGTTCTCAAGCCGGGCCATGATTCGGCCAATAAGTTCTGGAATATTTTCAACCGGTCGTTTGACTGGCTACAGAGCCGCTACGTTGGAACCGTCGGGATGATTCTGAGGCGATCCCTAATTGCCCTGGCGATCTTCGGCACCCTGGCAATCGTCATCCTCGGGCTGTTCAAGACCATTCCAGGCAGTTTCCTTCCGGAAGAAGATCAAGGCTATTTTATTACCATCGTCCAACTGCCGGAAGGCGCCTCCAAGACACGAACAATAGAGGTCTTGAAAAAGATAGAAAACTATTTCATGGCGAACCCGGCGGTCCATTCGACCGATGTCCTGGCGGGCCAGAATTTTGTGTTCGGCACGCGGGGAACGAATCAAGCGACGATGTTCGTGCCGCTGCAACATTGGGATACACGCACCGATCCCAAAGACCAGGTTCCGGGTCTTATCGCGGCGGCTCTCGGGGAATTTGCCAAAATCCCCGAAGCCTTGATTCTTGCATTTAATGCGCCCTCTATCCCGGGTCTTGGTTCCACGGGAGGTTTTTCGCTTCAATTGCAAGACCCCAGCGGGGGAGATTTTACGGAGTTCGCCGCTGTCGCTCAGGAGTTTGTAGCCAAGGCGGTGGAATACCCGGCGATCGCGGCTGCCAATACGAATTTTCGCGTGAGTACCCCGCGGCTGTATGCCCAGGTAGACCGCGAGCGGGCCAAAGCGCTGGGCGTGCCCATCTCTGAAGTCTTCGATACCATGCAGGCTTATTTTGGAAATCTGTATGTAAACGATTTCGTGAAATTCGGCCGCGTCTACCGGGTGCAAACAGAGGCGCTTCCGGAGTATCGTTCCCGTCCGGACGACATCAGCAAGGTATATGTGCGCGCTCAGAATGGTACGGAACATACCATGATCCCGCTGGACTCGGTCGTGTCCACCGAATTCAGCAGCGGCCCGGACCCGGTTACGCATTTCAACGGATTCAATACCGCACTCGTGCTGGGCGGTGCCGCGCCGGGATACAGCTCGGGGCAAGCGCTGGAAGCGCTGGAACAAGCAGCAAATGAAATTCTGATACCTCGCGGTTATACAATCGACTGGAGCGGGATATCATTTCAGGAGCAGAAGGCTGGAGGACAGTCCATCATGGTGTTTGCCTTCGCTCTGCTCATGGTCTTTCTGGTACTGGCCGCGTTGTACGAAAGCTGGTCCGTGCCCTTTGCAGTCATTCTTGCGATACCTTTTGGGGTTCTGGGCGCACTGTTGGCCATATGGGCTCGTGGGTTAACCAATGACATCTATTTTCAGATCGGGTTGATAACGTTGATCGGTCTCACAGCAAAAAATGCAATCCTGATTGTCGAATTTGCGAATCAACGCTACGCTGAGGGTGTGCCGTTGGTAGATGCCGCGCTCGAAGCGGCACGGCTTCGTTTCCGGCCTATCATCATGACCTCCATGGCCTTTATTCTGGGTGTGTTTCCCCTTGTGGTGGCTTCCGGGGCAGGCGCGGCGAGCCGGAATTCCATCGGAACGGGCGTGTTCGGCGGGATGCTGGCCGCCACATTCCTGGCCATCTTTTTTGTACCGCTCTTTTTTGTCGTGATAGGCAAGATCGCTCGACGAGGGAAACCACTAACGGCCGAGCCTCAACACATTGCGGCTGACGATTTGGCTCCTGAAGAAAAATCATAGCGTCTATGCAAATAACCGCATCGAATGCCTCGGGAATCGGCCGTATCAGTCGTAAATAACAGCGCGACTCTTCAGTCTTTCCCGCCTGTTATTCCCGGCATCAGCGCGGGGCCTCCTTCAACAAAAACTCTCTGAATGCTTGCGCTACGCTTGAAAGCCGCTTGTTTTTTCGGTGTACCACATGCCAATGGCGAATGATTGGAAAATCCTGCACATCCAGAATCGAGAGCCGCTTTGTCTCCAGTTCCAGCTCGGCCGTATGCAACGACATGATGCCCAGCCCCATCCCCGCTTGTACTGCCTGTTTGATCGCCTCGCTGGTATCCGTTTCCATCCCCCGGTTAATGGCAATATGATGCGCCGCAAAAAAACGTTCCATCGCGCCGCGCGTGCCCGAACCGGGCTCGCGCACGAGGAAAGTTTCCCGCTCCAGCCGTTTTACGGGAATACGGCGCATTTTGCATAAGGGATGATTCGGGGGAGCAATGACCACCAGTGGATTTTCCATAAAAGATTCCGTGGCGATATCCAGGTCATCCGGGGGCTGCCCCATGATGGCCATATCGACCACATTGTCGGATAATTGCTTCAAAACCGTTTCCCGGTTGGCGACATTCAGGCTGACGGTAACGCCGCTATAGCGCTGGCAAAACTTGGCCAGCAGGTGCGGGGCGAAATAATTGGCGGTGCTTACCACCGCGATATTCAATTTGCCCCGCTCCAGACCCTTCAATTCATCGAGCGCCAGCTCCATATCGGCCAGTTGTTGGGAGATTGAGCGGCTGTAATGATAAAGTTCGCGCCCGGCATCCGTCAGATAGATTTTTTTGCCCATCTGTTCGAACAGCGGCAGACCGATACTTTGCTCCAGCTGCTTGATCTGCATCGAAACCGCGGGTTGGGTCAGGAAGAGGCTCTCCGCCGCGCGCGAAAAACTCAGGTGGCTGGCAACGGACTCGAAAACCTTTAATTGCCTCAAAGTGAGATGTAGCATGGTCGTTTTTGCCGGGGTCGATTTTGAGGAATCATATAAGATAAAGATTATCATAACAATCAAAACACGTGACTGTTGTTTATGATAATTCCGGTTACAATGCACCCTGTAGTACTTTTATCTACCCCTATGAGGAGAATCGACATGAGTGAAGAATTAACCGGCAAGGAACGCTACAAATCCGGCGTACTGCCATACAAAAAAATGGGTTACTGGGATTCCGATTACGTACCCAAGGATACGGATGTCATTGCTGTGTTTCGTATTACCCCTCAGCCAGGGGTGGACCATGAGGAAGCCGCCGCCGCTGTTGCCGGGAATCTTCCACCGCAACCTGGACCGTGGTATGGACCGACCGGTTAACCGCCGCCGAGCTCTACCGCGCCAAGGCCTATCGCTCCGAGCTGGTGCCCAACACCGGGCCCGGCACCAAGAACGAACCTCAGTATTTCGCCTACATTGCCTACGATCTGGACCTGTTCGAAGGGGGTTCCATTGCCAACCTGACCGCATCGATCATCGGCAACGTATTCGGTTTCAAGGCCGTAAAAGCACTACGTCTGGAAGACATGCGCATTCCGGTCGCTTACCTGAAAACTTTCCAGGGTCCCGCTACCGGGATCGTGGTAGAACGCGAACGCCTCGACAAATTTGGACGCCCATTACTCGGCGCCACAACCAAACCGAAGCTGGGTTTGTCAGGACGTAATTATGGGCGCGTGGTATATGAAGGGCTCAAGGGTGGTCTCGACTTCATGAAAGACGACGAGAATATCAATTCTCAGGCCTTCATGCACTGGCGCGACCGTTTTCTGTATTGTATGGAAGCTGTCAACAAGGCTTCCGCCGCGACCGGTGAAGTCAAGGGCCACTACCTGAACGTCACGGCAGGCACGATGGAAGAAATGTATGAGCGCGCCGAATTCGCCAAATCACTGGGCTCGATCATCATCATGATTGATCTGGTGATCGGCTACACGGCCATCCAGTCGATGGCCAAATGGGCGCGCAATAACGACATGATTCTGCACCTGCACCGTGCCGGCAACTCAACCTACTCGCGCCAGAAGAATCACGGCATGAATTTCCGGGTGATCTGCAAATGGATGCGTATGGCTGGCGTGGATCATATACACGCGGGTACGGTCGTTGGGAAGCTTGAGGGCGATCCACTCATGATCAAAGGCTTTTACGACACATTGCGCGACACGCATACTCCGAAGAATCTTGAAACCGGCCTGTTCTTCGAGCAGGACTGGGCTTCTCTGAACAAGGTCATGCCGGTCGCTTCAGGCGGCATTCACGCGGGTCAGATGCACCAGTTGCTTGATTATCTCGGCGAAGACGTGATATTGCAGTTTGGCGGCGGAACGATCGGTCACCCGATGGGCATACAGGCCGGTGCTGTTGCCAATCGTGTTGCGCTGGAAGCGATGGTCCTGGCGCGTAATGAAGGTCGCGATTACGTAAATGAAGGCCCCAAGATTCTCGAAGCCGCCGCCAAATGGTGTACGCCGCTCAAGCAAGCGCTGGATACCTGGAAAGACATCACCTTCAACTACGAATCCACTGATACTGCCGATTTTGTGCCGTCCACCACGGCCAGCGTTTAATCATATTCAAGGAGATATATAAACCATGATGACCAATGTAGGAAATCTCGTCACGCAGGGGCAGTTTTCTTTCCTGCCCCCATTGACGGACAAACAAATCTCGGCGCAAATTAAATATGCGCTGAAGAACAATTGGGCAATAGGCATTGAATATACCGATGACCCGCATCCACGCAACACTTATTGGGAGATGTTCGGTAATCCGATGTTCGATCTGAAGGATCCTGCCGGCATATTGGGCGAGATCAATGACTGCCGTAAAACCTATCCGAATCATTACATACGGGTAACGGCATTCAACTCCACTCGTGGGGTCGAGAGTCCAACCATGTCGTACATCGTCAACCGTCCCAAAACCGAACCGGGTTTTGGCGTGGTACGTCAGGAAACGGAAGGTCGCTGCATTCGCTACACCATTCATTCCTACGCAACCGACAAACCGGAAGCCGAGCGGTATTAATCAGGATCTCCCCTATTTCTTTTGACGGATAGGGGGTTGATTGGAGGCAGGAAACGAATGGGCAGCCAACAGCGCTCAATCGACTTCTGCCTCTTCCCTGGTTGCTCTTAGCACTACCTTGATTTCAATTAGTAGCAAGGCGGCACACGCGACACCCATGGTGTCTGGCGGGCGCGAATAACTTTATAATTTACCCCGTACAAGCTTTGTATGGCTATTTTGTATGGATCAAACGTGAAAAAACCTTCAAAAGAACCCATTTCTTCGGATGACGATAACCCGGTTGATCTGGCTGCGGAATTTCGCGACTCCAACATCAAGGAGGTGTTGGACAAGCTGGACCTCGAGTTGATCGGCCTTAAGCCGGTTAAAACGCGTATTCGCGAAACAGCTGCACTGTTGCTTGTCGATCGCCTGCGCAAAAAACTGGATCTGACCGCCGGGGCACCCAGCCTGCACATGTGTTTCACCGGCAACCCCGGTACCGGGAAGACAACCGTGGCGTTACGCATGTCCGAAATCCTGCACCGCCTGGGATATGTACGTGAAGGGCATCTCGTCTCGGTCACACGTGATGACCTGGTGGGTCAATATATCGGCCACACCGCACCTAAAACCAAAGAGGTATTGAAGAAAGCAATGGGCGGCGTCCTGTTCATTGACGAAGCCTACTATCTTTATAAACCCGAGAATGAACGCGACTATGGTGCCGAATCGATAGAGATTCTGTTACAGGCCATGGAGAACAACCGTGAAGACCTGGTTGTAATACTGGCAGGTTACAAAGACCGGATGGATAAATTTTTCCATAGCAATCCGGGCATGCGTTCGCGCATAGCGCATCATATCGACTTCCCGGACTATGGCGCCGATGAGTTGGTCGCCATCGCCAAGCTCATGCTGGCTGCGCAAAACTACCGCTTCAGCCCAGAGGGCGAGAAAGCTTTTCGCGAATATATCGGGCTAAGAATGAAGCTGGAGCATTTTGCGAATGCCCGTTCCGTTCGCAATGCGCTTGATCGAGCGCGTCTGCGCCAAGCCAATCGCCTGTTCGCCGGGGCGAAGAAAAACCTTTCGCGAATAGATCTGATGACTATCGAAGCCGAAGACATCCGCGCAAGCCGGGTGTTCAAGGAAGGCGCGGTGGATCTGGATGGCGATGAGGGGGCGAATGAGATACCGTCAATCGGTTGATCTGGTATATCAATTCATAATAAAACGACACTGAAATTATCAAAGCGTGACATGAGGGCGCCCACTCGGGCGCCTTTTTTTTGCATAGCGGAACGACATGCCTGAGGGGTCATCTGCCAGGTCATTAGCGACAGCGCCACGTTATACTTATTCTACCCTCCTAATCCGGTAGTTGACCGCTCATTTAATAGATCAGTGTTATGATTAATAACAAATATTTCATATTATTTGACACTCACCTGGAGGGTGAGGCCGCTACAGGGTCCAACTACCGGATTTAGGTTCATTTGACATTCATCCGAAAAAATAACTGATGCGTCCCACCCGTCTGGAAAAACCATCCGCCAATCGCAACGATTGGCAGACCATTCGTTCCTTGCTGCCCTATCTGTGGGAATTCAAAGGCCGGGTAATCACCGCATTGACGCTGCTGATCATGGCCAAGCTCGCCAACGTGTCCGTGCCGCTGATTCTCAAAGAAATCATAGACGCGCTTGACCGTCCGCGCGCGCTGATGGTTCTGCCGGCTCTACTGCTCCTGGGCTACGGCATCTTGCGCCTGTGCAGCACACTGTTCGGTGAGCTGCGGGATGCCGTATTCGCGAAGGTGACACAACGGGCTATTCGGCGGGTAGCTATCAGGGTGTTCAATCACTTGCATGCATTGTCCCTGCGTTTTCACCTGGAGCGTCAAACAGGTGGTGTCTCCCGCGACATTGAGCGCGGCACGCGAGGTATTTCGTTTCTGCTTAACTTCATGCTGTTCAACATTCTGCCTACGTTGCTCGAAATCGGTTTAGTAGCCGCTATTCTTCTCTCCAGGTACGACATCTGGTTCTCCGTGGTTATTTTTGCAACGCTGGCTGCCTATATTGCACTCACGCTGATCGTTACCGAGTGGCGCATGATCTTTCGTCGCACCATGAACGACATGGATTCGAAAGCCAATACTCAAGCCATAGACAGTTTGCTGAACTATGAAACAGTTAAATATTTCGGCAATGAGTCATGGGAGGCGCGGCGCTACGACGAGCATATGCAAAAATGGGAGACTGCGGCCGTGCGTAACCAGACTTCTCTGGCCGCGCTTAATTCCGGACAAAGTGCCATAATCGCGGTTGGTGTAACCTTGCTGCTGTGGTTGGCGGCGGATGGCGTCATCAAGGGCACGATGTCGTTGGGCGACCTGGTACTGGTCAACACCTTTATGCTCCAGCTATATATGCCTCTGCATTTTCTGGGATTCGTTTATCGCGAAATCAAGCATTCCTTGGCGGATATGGAAAAAATGTTCAGCTTATTGGCGGAGAATGAGGAGATAAAAGACAAATCAGGCGCCGCCGATCTCGTTCCCGGATATTCAGCGGTTCGCTTTGAGGATGTGAATTTTAGCTATGAGTCCAATCGCCAGATTCTGTTTAACGTGAGCTTCGATATACCGGCTGGCCGTAATGTAGCAGTGGTCGGACATAGCGGATCCGGCAAGTCGACGTTGGCCCGCCTGCTGTTCCGTTTTTATGATATCGACAGCGGTCGTATTTTGATAAATAACCAGGATATCCGCGATGTCACTCAGCAAAGCCTGCGTGCGGCGGTGGGTATTGTACCTCAGGACACCGTCCTGTTCAATGACAGCATTTATTACAATATTGCCTACGGGCGCCCTGATGCAACTCGTGAAGAAGTACTCGAAGCTGCCAGAGCTGGCACACATTCACGACTTCATCGAAAGCCTTCCAGGAAAATATGAAACTACCGTAGGAGAACGAGGATTAAAACTTTCTGGTGGAGAAAAGCAGCGTGTCGCTATCGCGCGCGCAATTCTGAAAAATCCCAAAATTATTATTTTCGATGAGGCCACTTCGGCACTCGATTCAAAATCGGAAAAAGCCATACAGGCAGAGTTAAAGCGCATTGCCGTGGATCGGACTACGCTGACCATTGCGCATCGATTGTCCACTATCGCGGATGCCGACCAGATTCTGGTCATGGACAGCGGCAGTATTATCGAACGTGGCACCCACTGGGAGCTACTTGCAGCAAATGGTACTTATGCCCATATGTGGGAACTTCAGCAGCAGGAAGAACAAACCAGACAACTGCTGGATGGCCCGGGCGCAAACGGATGTCGTCGCAGGCACGGGTTAGGTTTTCGTTAACCATCGTTCGCTACTATCACGGATAGAACGGCGCCAGATGTATCACGACGATATTGGCACGCCATTGGCCAGTTCGGATAACGTTTGAAGCACCGTTTGAAGCGCTTCCAAAAATCAGCGCGGCCCCATCCCTACTACTGGAAGAAATACGATGCGCCTGAAAAGCTTCTCCTATTAAGCATTGTGCAGGTCATTTATGGTAAATGACTTGCCAGGTGTACGATATGGCTGTGTGGAATCATGTGGAATTTTTTAGTGGCCTCCTCATGTCGAAAACTATTGAATGTCAAAATTATTTTGATCCATGGAGCACAAACGGAATCTGCAAGGAGTTTTAGCAAGACTTAATTTACCCAACCTAATATAATTACCGTCTGGCTTCCAAAGGTACCCCAAAGTGTCCAAGGCGTCTTTTTCGGTTCTTCCGCAATATCTGCTACCCAAGCAGGCAATTACCGTATTTGCCGGAAAGGTTGCAAGTGCCCGCGCGGGTCGTCTGACGGCATTTCTGATTCGCTGGTTCATTAAGCGCTACGATGTGAATATGGACGAAACGGTTAATCCTGACATTCACAGCTATCGGACCTTTAATGATTTTTTTACTCGTGCGTTGCTCCCCGGGAAGCGGCCCTTGGCCCAGGCGGACTTTATTTGTCCCGTGGACGGCAGTATAAGCCAGCTCGGCGTTATTCACGGCGACCAAATATTCCAGGCGAAGGGTCATAATTATTCTACAACCGCCTTGGTCGGCGGCGATAGCGAGTTGGCGGAGAAATTTCGCGGGGGCAAGTTTGCGACGCTGTATCTGAGCCCTAAGGATTATCATCGGGTACATATGCCTTGCGACGGCCGATTGACCCGGATGATATATGTCCCGGGCGTATTGTTCTCGGTAAATCCCCTTACAGCCCGTGGTATTCCTAGCCTGTTCGCCCGCAACGAGCGTGTGATTTGTGTATTTGAGTCGGAGCGTGGCCCATTGTGCTGGCGCTGGTAGGCGCTACTATCGTTGGCAGTATTGCCACGACGTGGCATGGTGTCGTAAATCCTAAACGCTCTGGACGTGTTCGCGAGTGGCGGTACGATTCGCAAAACCTGATGCTCAGAAAAGGCGATGAAATGGGCCGTTTTCAGCTGGGCTCAACGGTGGTCATGTTATTTCCCAAAAATACAATGCAATTTAATTCGCTTTGGATTCCCATGCGAGGCATCCGTTTCGGCGAAATGATGGCCATCGGAACCAGCGACAACAATCGGGATTTGTAGTCGACCTGGTTCCCATGAGTTGAGATGTTAGCTTCCTTGAACCCGCTGTCTCTGAACAGCTACATCAGAAGCACGTCGCTCGCCAACTCCGTCAGCACTGATTCAGAAGCCTACTTTTGTGATTTGTTCAGGCTGAGGCACTCTTCAACGCCACCGGGCGGGTATCAGGCTTGTCGATAACAAGATTCGATGGATAGGAACGTTCGGACGCGAGTTCGCGCCCTACTCGCAATATCACTTCCCGAAATTGCCTGCCTACCTCGGGATGCTGCAAGCCATACGCTACCGTGGCTTCCAAAAAACCTATCTTGCTGCCGCAATCATAATGCTTGCCTTGGTAACGGTAGCTCACCACGGGTTCCAGTTTGAGAAGACGCGCGATTCCGTCCGTAAGCTGGATTTCCCCCCTACCCCCGGTTCCAGGTTTGCGAGGCATTCGAAAATCGTGGGCGAAAGAATATAACGACCTACGATGGCCAAGTTAGACGGGGCCACATCGGGCGAAGGCTTCTCCACCACGCTTCGAATTTTCATGGTACGGCTTTCCGCATCCTCCCCGCAAGCGTCCACAATCCCATAATGACAGGTGTCTTCGCGGGGTACCGGCCGGACAGCCACGAGGCTGCTCGGTGCTTGCTCGTACTGGGAAATCATCTGCGCCAGTACCGGAGGTTGGGCATCAATCAGATCGTCCGGAAGCAGCACAGCAAAAGGCTCGTTTCCAATTTGATGTCGCGCACATGAAATCGCGTGCCCCAGCCCTCTGGGCTCTTCCTGGCGCACAAAAGTGAAACGGACCCCGTTGGGTGTGAGTTGCCGCAACATCTTCAATGAGGCATGTTTCTCTTGTGAAGCCAGTTCGTTTTCCAGTTCCACCGCGCGATGGAGATGGTCTTCAATAGATCGCTTGCTGCGATGAGTCACAAAAACGATCTCTTCAATACCTGCCGCCGCTGCTTCATCTACAGCATATTGAATCAGTGGCCGATCTACAATCGGCAACATTTCCTTAGCTACCGCCTTGGTCGCAGGCAGAAAACGCGTGCCGAGCCCGGCCACGGGAAATACGGCCTTTCGCACCAATTTTGTCGATTTACGAATAGATACGCCACCAAATCGACACGACTTCTTTTCGGCTTGGGGTTGCAGTTGCGGCGGAAATGCTCATGAGTCCTCTCCCCTGATTATGTCGTCATCTTTACATCGATCGTTTATATTCCAGCCATTGAATTCAAGGATGCGTTCCACTATGTTTCATTCAATATATATAAGTGCATTTTCTCTTGCGCCGAAGTTGCAAAGCGCTAACTATAGTTGGCGCATATAAGCTACCAGATCGGATTTCTCTTCATCTGTCAGTTTGAGTTGCAATACGAGATTGAAGAATTCAACCGTATCTTCGAGGGTCAGCAAACGACCATCATGCAGATAAGGCGGACTGTCCTTGATGCCTCGCAACGTGAAAGTCTTTATTGGTCCGTCTCCTGGCTCGTTTACGAAGCGTTCGAGTTTCAGGTCGTGCATTTGCTGATCAAGAAAAGAGGGCGGCTGATGACAGCTCACACACTGGCCCTTCCCGAAAAAAACCTTTTCACCGCGAAGTTCATGTGTGGTCGCTTTAGATGGATCGAGCCGGCCTTGCGTATCGAGTTTTGGCGCAGGGGGGAAATCCAGCATATTCTGAAGCTGCGCCATATGACTTACTTGAATTCGATCAATAACGGGAA
The DNA here is from genome assembly GCA_963850515.1 of uncultured beta proteobacterium. Classification (GTDB taxonomy): domain Bacteria; phylum Pseudomonadota; class Gammaproteobacteria; order Burkholderiales; family Nitrosomonadaceae; genus Nitrosospira. The sequence goes on along the minus strand of CAWKMH010000069.1, from coordinate 3,060 downwards.
TCCCTTTTTCATGGCATGGATCGGGTCACCATTGAAGTAAGCGGTACGGAACTCGAACTCGGTGAAATCTTCCACCGAACGAAGGCTGCGCTTAGAACCATGGATCTGCTGGTTGAACATCCCGCGCAAGCTGACCGTATCGAGGCGAAAACGCCGTTCCTCCGGCCGGATATCGGGGCTGAGATGAAATTGCCCTGTCGTATGGCCATTCACGTGGCAGTCGAAGACAAGTCACACCCAGAGCTGGGCTGAGCACTTTTACGGTCATCCGTGGGATTGAATTCTTCCTGCGGAAGAGGGGTGAGCAACATCCTAAGACCGTTCAGCTGTACCGGCAGTCAGAATATCCTTGAACAGGCGATAATAATTGTTGATCGATACCACTTCGCCCCGCGAGAAACATCCCCTAGTTCGGGCCGGTTCTGAAGAAACATGGCCGGGGGAAATTCCGGAAGAAATGCTTCGGGCAAATCATGTTCGATGTCAAACCGCTCCAGGCGTGGAAACATGTCGATTTGAGCCTGGGTGAAGACCTGTCCCCCTGGGGATTGCTTCGGGTGAGGTAACGCCGGATACGGGAACATATTTTTTACGCGTATTTCCGGTGGAGACATGTCGGCTAATTTTTGCCAGGTCATTCCCGCCGGAAGCCGCGCTGTTGGCCCAACAGCCAGAGGTTTGCCGCGCGACATTTTCGCTTCTTTATCGAGCCGAGGGTTTAAATCGTATCGCCGCAGAAGAAGTTCCCGCTGTGTTTTCATGACCTTGGGACGAGCGGCCACATCGGCTTTCATGGTCTCCTCGAAGGTCTGCATCGGCTTTTTCGCGTTCAGGGGGTCACGATAAAAATCGAATCCCAATGTCTTTCCCTTGTCGGGCTGGTTTTCAAAAGCGGGCGAAGAAGGCATCGCATTCGGGGCGGCAAATTCGCTCGAACGGTCGTGCTCATTCTTTTGCTGTTCGGGCCGGGTAACGCGTGTTTCGCGCGCAGTCTGAGCGCGAACGACAGCGTCCTGCGATTGCGGATCTGCCGAGCGGTTATCGTAATCGTTCTGGCCGAAAACGCTTCCCGTGGTCAACCCTAAGCCGAACATCAGAAAACCCAGTCTTTTCATGGTAGATCTCCATTTTTGATCGCGGAAAGCGTTATCAGCTCTTCACGTTCATTTTTTTCGGATATCCCACACGTTTAATTAATCAGCATGAATATTCCCATCGCTTGAGGTAACAGGTCTGTGCGAAACCGCACACTAGCAGCCTATTGGGCTTGAAGAATCGCAGCGAAAAGGTGACCGGGCGAGAGCAGATTTTTGAGGATTTTGAAGGCTAATAGTTATTCTATTGGCCGAAAAAGCGGCGAAATATGAACCGCCCAGACGCTTTTGCAGCCGATTTCCTTTGAGTCGACAGGCTGCTGGGGATTGAGCATTCTCTCCTGGGATCTCACGCTCGACAGTGGACGCCTTGCCTTGTTTCCTTTCTCCAACGCGAGCAACTGTCATGTGCGGGAAAATTCGTGACCTACTCGATTGGTTGGAAGAACCGCTTGAATTGTTTCTCGGGAAGCCGTCCAAAACGGGCGGCGGACGATAGATAAGTTTCCAGCAACCGCTCATACTCTTCTTTTACGATCTTGTAGTTCTCGCCCGCGCTGGCTTCCAGCTGTTTGCGGTCTGCTATCGCAATGTGGCCTCGTCTGCAATGAATCGCGCCGGCCATGTGTAGTTTGTTCGCTGCTACCGTTACGCTTTCCCGGCGGACTCCCAGCATAATTCCAGCCTGTTCATGCGTGATGTGAAGCTCATTGCCCGAGAGGCGATCCAGACTCATCAGCAGAAAGTAGGCAAGCTGCTGATCGACAGTATGATATCGATTTGAAACCGCTATCTGTTCCGTCTGGATCATCAGCGCATGTGCAAAACGCAAGAGAAGATGCCGTAGCTCGGTTCCCGCCTCAAATTCGCTTTTTAATAAGCCAGTTTTGATCCGATAAGCTTCACCTGTGCTCTGCACTATTACGCGAGCGTGGCTGCTCTCGCCGCCAAAAAGAACAGAAATATCGGCCACGCCTTCGTTACCGATGATGCCGATCTGGGTGCACGCGCCGTTTTCAGTCTCATACAGCCGCGTGACGATGCAGGTCGTCGGAAAATATAGATACCTTATGGGAAGCCCAAGCTCGTAAATTACGTAACCCGCGGGCATCGATACCAGCTCAAGGAGAGGTAGCAGGTGTGTGTAATCCGCGAGGGAAAGTGCTGCCAGCATTCTGTTCTGCTTGGGGCTTTGAGGCGGAGGCATGATAAATCCCGATATCGGTTCTCGTATTGAAAGAATACGTCTTGCCATCCATGGGCCGAGAGTATGCGTTTAGCCGCGATGTATTGACGCTTTTGGGCTCGTGCTCCAAGACACCATCTCTGCTATTGGAAGCTCAAGTTGGTGAGAATGTTAATACCCGGGATCAGGTGGTTCTGTACGGCGACACACATAGGCACAAGGCCTCTGTGGATCAAATCAGTGGAAGAAAGCTCGAGGCTGACTATGATGGAAGTAAAACCGTCAATGGATGGAATAAGCGAGAGTCGAGCATACAGCCCAATCGTACAAACTCTTAATTGAACGTGTGGTCGGCCCGGGGGATGCTTTGATCCGATGGGGTGCCGTTTCAGAGCGGCATAGACCTGCCCTCATTAAGAGCCATCCAGCCGCGCCTGACGCGGTAGATGACCCAGATGCCCGTGCCTACAGCGAGTATGTATGCAAATGTGATACCGATGACTGTCGCAAAAGGCATTGCCGCAATGGCCAACCAGGGCAAGGCATACCAGAACGTCCGTATTTGCCAGCGGAAATGGGAATCAAGATAAGTGTGGCGTACTTCTTTACGCTTCAAATAGTTAAGGATCACAGCGATAATTGAAGGCCAGCCGCTGAGAAATGTCGCAATGATAAGCGCCGGCCCTAGAATACCCATCAGGACGCTGAAACCATGCAGTAAATAAATGATGTGTGTAAGACGGACGAGCCCGCCGGAGGGACGGTAAGCACAACTCGTGA
>CAWKMH010000068.1:0-14856 GCA_963850515.1 uncultured beta proteobacterium | reverse complement strand
TCATCGAATCGTAGCGCGCTTGCACTTGCGCTGCCTTGAGATGCTGCTGGGCGGTTTCAATGTTATAAACCCCATCGATCAAATCCTTCACACGCTTGTTTACGCTCCGTGGCGTGATGCCGTGTTCCTGATTGAACAACGTTTGTTTATTGCGGCGGCGCTCGGTTTCGTCCATTGCCAGGCGCATGGAATTGGTGATCCGGTCGGCGTATAAAATCGCGGTGCCATTAATGTGACGTGCGGCACGCCCGATAGTCTGTATCAAGGAGCGTTCGGAACGCAGGAAGCCTTCCTTATCGGCATCCAGTATGGCTACCAGCGATACTTCGGGTATATCCAGGCCCTCCCGTAGCAGGTTGATGCCCACCAGCACGTCGAATTTCCCAAGTCGGAGGTCGCGAATGATCTCAACGCGTTCCACTGTATCTATGTCCGAGTGAAGGTAGCGTACTTTGATACCGTGATCGGAAAAATAGTCGGTCAGGTCCTCGGACATGCGTTTTGTCAGTGTCGTTACCAATACACGTTCACCTTTGGCCGTGCGCAGGCTGACTTCCGACATGAGATTATCGACCTGGGTTGTAGCGGGACGAACCTCAATCTGCGGATCCACCAGGCCGGTGGGTCGTACCACCTGCTCTACGACTTGCCCGCTGTGCACCCGTTCAAACTCAGCGGGAGTCGCTGAAACAAACACCGTTTGCGGCATTATCTTCCTGAATTCATCGAATCGCAGCGGGCGGTTGTCCAGCGCCGAAGGCAGGCGGAAGCCATATTCCACCAGATTTTCCTTACGTGAACGGTCTCCCTTGTACATACCCCCTATCTGAGGGACGGTGACGTGGCTCTCGTCGATTACCATCAACGTATTGGGCGGCAGGTAGTCCAGCAGCGTAGGTGGGGGTTCACCCTCCTTTTTTCCTGACAGATGCCGGGAATAGTTCTCGATGCCTTTGCAGAAGCCCAATTCGTTTAGCATCTCCAGATCGAAACGAGTGCGCTGTTCGATACGCTGCAGCTCCACTAACTTGTTGGGCTGGTGGAAATAATCTATGCGTTCCCGCAACTCGGCCTTGATCGTTTCGATTGCGCGTAACGTGGTACTTCGGGGAGTTACATAATGGCTGGACGGATAAACCGTATAACGTGACACTTTTCTCAACGTATGCCCGGTGAGCGGATCAAACAGCGTCATGCTTTCTACTTCATCGTCGAACAGCGATACGCGCACTGCGGTTTCCGAACTTTCAGCGGGAAATATGTCGAGTACGTCTCCCCTCACCCTGAAGGTCCCGCGAGCGAACTCAAAATCATTGCGTTCGTACTGCATTTCGATCAAACGCTGTATGGCCTGGCGCTGGGTAATTTTTTCCTGTTCGCGCAAATGCAGGATCATGCCGTGGTAATCCACCGGATCACCGATACCATATATGCATGAAACCGTGGCGACGATTATGGTGTCGTTTCGCTCAAGCAGCGCCTTGGTCGCGGACAAGCGCATTTGCTCGATGTGTTCGTTGATCGCGGAATCCTTCTCGATAAACAGATCACGCGAAGGAACATAAGCCTCCGGCTGGTAATAGTCGTAATAGGATACAAAGTACTCGACTGCGTTTTCCGGAAAGAACTCGCGCATTTCCGCATAAAGCTGAGCTGCGAGTGTTTTATTGGGCGCCATGATAATCGCGGGACGCCCCAGCAGAGCGATCACGTGGGCCATGGTGAAGGTCTTGCCGGAACCCGTCACGCCCAGCAATGTCTGGAACGCGAGGCCGTCCCCTATCCCTTCCACCAGCTTGTCGATCGCTTCAGGCTGGTCGCCGGCAGGCGTGAACAGCTGATGCAGTTTATAAGGGCTATTGGGGAAGGTCAGGATCACAGGTATAATCGCGGGCTCAGTTGTTTCGGAATCATTCTTCGGCTATCCAGCAAATTTTACCATGCGGGCGCAGTCGGCATCAGCGTAAGGAAATTATCGTGGAACTCTCAAAGCGCGTTCAGGCCATCAAGCCCTCCCCTACTTTGGCGGTCACCGCCCGGGCCGCACGGCTCAAGGCAGAGGGCAAGGACATCATTGGGCTGGGCGCCGGCGAGCCGGATTTTGATACCCCGCAGCATATCAAGGATGCCGCCATTGCCGCCATCAACAGGGGTTTTACAAAATATACGGCAGTAGGCGGCACCCCCGGCCTCAAGAATGCGATCATTGCCAAATTCAAACGCGACAACGGTTTTGATTATGCTGCGCGCCAGATCCTGGTTTCGTGCGGCGGAAAGCAGAGTTTTTTCAATCTGGCGCTTTCCGTCATCAACCCCGGCGATGAAGTCATCATACCCGCGCCCTACTGGGTGTCCTATCCCGACATCGTTCTTATCGCGGAAGGCAAACCGGTAATCGTCGAGGCCGGCATCGAGCAGGATTTCAAGATAACTGCGGCGCAACTGGAAAAAGCCATCACTCCCAGAACCAGGATGTTCGTCATCAACAGCCCCAGCAACCCTTCGGGCGGGGTTTATACGATGGATGAGCTCAAAGCCCTGGGTGAAGTTCTGCTCAAGCATCCCGATATTCTCGTAGCGACCGACGATATGTACGAACATATTCTGCTTTCCGGCGGCAAATTCGTGAACATACTGAACGCATGCCCCGAGCTATATCCACGTACCATGGTGCTCAATGGCGTATCCAAGGCCTACGCCATGACGGGTTGGCGCATCGGCTACTGTGCAGGGCCGGCGAACATCATTACCGCCATGGAGAACATTCAGTCTCAGAGTACGTCCAACCCCACTTCCATTTCGCAAATCGCCGCGGAAACCGCCCTTAACGGTGATCAGGCCTGTATTGAGCCCATGGTGGCCGCGTTCAGGGAACGTAACCGGTTCGTCACTGATGCGCTCAACGCCATCCCCGGCATCAAGTGCCTTTTGTCCAACGGCGCATTCTACGCTTTCGCAGACGTCCGGAAGGCGATTAGTGAATTGCATGCCAAAGGCGATATCAAGGATGGCAGCGATATCGCCTTTAGCGAATATCTCCTGGAACACGGCGGCGTGGCGGTGGTGCCGGGTTCTGCGTTCGGAAGCGAAGGATATATTCGTCTTTCCTTCGCCACTACCATGGCGAACCTGGAAAACGCACTTGGACGCATCGCGAAAGTACTTGCCTGAAAAAACGACGGCGATAGTGAAAGCGAAGGTGCCGGCGTTACTTCGGGGAAGCCGGAGGAGGTTCTTCAGGGAGGTGCACAAGCTCAGGATATTTTTCCAGCGCTCGCTTGCGGTCGTACCTCAGAAGATCCTTGGCAGCCGCGCTGAAAGCCTGCTGACTATCGGTCTGCGGTTCAAGTTGCGGTGTCTGCGCTATCGTGCTGGAAATCGTCTCCCGTGGCGGTGACGGGATGTCTGTCCTTGGCTGGGCAAGTGGCTCGGCGAGTACTTGCGACACGCTTTGTATACCCAGTTTTCTCCTTCGCGCAACCTCATCATTATAGTCCGGCGTCCCGGCGAACTTCTCGGACAGCAATTGCAGGATCGATGTGTGATCCATCGATCCCTTGAAAACCGTTCCGGGCGGGATCCATGGAGACGCAATAAGAGCCGGAACCCTCGGGCCGGTGCTTTCAAACGCCGTCGAAAATAGCGCATGGGGCGGAACCACGGCAGGGATTGCGAGCGGCGGAACATGGTCGAAGAATCCGCCATGCTCATCATGCGTAGTGATCAACAGCGTACGGTTCCATTTAGCACTATCCCGGGTCAGCAGGCTGTAAATATCGCGCAGGAAGTTTTCGCCTGGTCCGATAGGCGTGGGTGGATGGTTGTCGTTGGGAGTCCAGCCGAAATGGGTAGGAGAGTCGCTGTATTCGGGTTCGATGAATATCACGCTGGGCATTTCCGCCGCGGATTCCGACTCAAAATCTGCCGGAAAATGCCGGAAACTGCGAAAGTTAGGCCCTAATACTTCCTCATGGAAGCGTTCAAAAAGCGTGAAGAATGAAATCCCGCAGTGATAAACCCGCCAACTGACATTTCGGGAATTCAGCCACTCGAACACGAAGCTTTCCTTGACTGTTGGAATCGGACGGGGCTTCGTGTCTCAATCAAGCTATAGCCGCTGTAGGCTATCGAGCGATTTGGCTGAGTATCCGTCGGAAGCGGGGCAAACCAGTTATCGCACACGGCATACTGTGCCGCAAGAAAACTCGATATTGGCGTATCGACCGGCGAAAGAAAGCCCAGCGATGGGGGATCGTTAACCTTGCTTCCCGATTGCTGAAAATAGGCATCGGCGAAACCACTCATCGTAAAGCGTGTGCCGGTCTTTGCCAATTGGGTCGCTACACTAGCCCTGCTGTGGGGTAGATCATGCGGCAGGGGTCCATCCTTCAACTCGAAAGGCTGGTAACCTTGACCATTCAGGAAATTGGTATAGTCGAAGTTCGTCTCGGGGTCGACCAACCCCTCCACATCCTTCCGGTTGCCAAAGCGGGCCATGCTGAGGTGCCCGAGAACGTGATCGAAGGATCGGTTCTCCATCATCACGATCACAATGGTCTGAAACTGATCAAGAGCCGCCATCGGGTCTCTCCTCGCAGCTCATCTGCGTTCTGATGGTTAATCGGCCCCTTACCGCGTCGAGCGCATTATCGCAAGTTTCATCGGGAGCCAGTGGGGTACGAACCGTCCAGGTACCGATAACGGATGCATTTTTGAAGCGGTCTGTCGTACCATGAGGGGGTATCTCCACCTCAATACCTTCCTTGCTGACACCCAACGGCCGATTATAGTTATTTGCAATCGACACGGCGTCGGACCCGTGAAGAGGTGTCCTTTTGCTGTAGTGTGAATGATGTTGATACAGACTGCGGGCTGCCGCCACATTGGGCAACGCCTCCCAGCAATCCGGCGCTCTGGCTTGGTATCACCTGCACATCCCACTCGCGCTGGGCGCTCTTGAGCAGGCCTGGAACCTTGATCGTAAATCGGACATTTTCCGTGGGGGCGAAAGAACGCGAGCCTTCCGAGGGTCCTTCCCCTGTCCCCTTCAGGGGAGGAGCCGCATCCAGGGTAATTTTGTCTGAAGCCTTCCATTCGACCTCGACAGTTTCTCCGGGACATACAATGCTCGGGGTGACAGAGAAAGATTTAATCTGGGCACAACCCGCAATCAGCGGCGCAATGAGCAGCGTGGTCAATACTATGAATTTGTCATGCATTCGCAATCCCTCGGATGACCTGCGCTGTCCGCCAACACCCATGTTCTCTCCTTTACGCCTATACTCTTTCCAGCGAGCGGCTCATCAGAGCCAGCACCCGGTGGATAGCAACGATCGGGACATGCTGATTACATCAGGTTTCCCGCCTTCCCGGCTATTCCGGTAGCTTTACCAATATCCCGGCGGCACCAGATAAAGTCCCGTATCCCATTTCCATTGCCGAACGGGGTTCTCGGTCATCGCGTCTTTATCATCAGGCTGCGCAGTCCAATGAAAATCGCACACGCTTCCTTTATGCCCTACGAATGTATGTATGCCGCCATTCGCTACACCGACGAAGAAAGGCACATTTTCCAGCTTTTCAAGCATCATTTTGGTGTTGCGGTCCGGCGTGACGTCGCGGTAGCCGGTAATGACCGCGTCGCAGCGTACCCCTTCCGATCCCGGAATCGGTGATTTCCACACGCGTGCACCCGCCTTTGCCATATTAAGTGCGCCCAATTTCTCTCGCTCGTTCGAGTCCGCCAGGTCTTCTGCGGTTCTCGGGCAGTAAAAAACAGCGGTCCACCCGTCTTTCTGCAATTCTTCGCAGAGCACGGTGCCGCGCAGATCGGCAACCTTTACTCTTCTGTTGATCTCAGCGAAACGGTCACCATAGCCGCCCCCTTCGTAGGCTGCCTTCACGTTTTCAATCACCCAGCCGATACACGAACTTTCCTTAAGCCGTGCAGCTTGCCCGGACGTACTTTCTATGATAATCGACCCGGGTTCGATCGATTCCATTCGCCAATTACCCATGCTCATGGCGTCTATTTTCGTTTGCAGGGCTGGTCGGTCGCCTTTCAGGATAGCATCATGGAAAGGGGAGTGGTCGCCGTAGTAGAGGCCAATACCGGTATTGTCGATAGCGGCTTTGTGCGCGTTGCTATTGTCAGTGATACTCTTGTCACCCAGTTCCGCAACCTTCTTCCAATTTCCCGTTTCGTCTCTTCCCGGCGCGAGATCTCCTGTTTTTGAAAATAACCATTGCGCAATGGCCAAGGCCGGCGGGTCAGAGATTGTATTGACGTCACCGTCATGGTCGTAGTTATCGATGACTTCCCACAACCTCTCAAGGTTTTGGGTCGTGCCTGCAATAACCCCATTACTGGATATACGCCTCACATTCAAATCCGGATGAGCGCTTTGAAGCTCGGCGGTATCAATGAGTTTCCCCTTCAAGCGATTAATGAAGGTGTTGTGGTCGAGTATGGGCATTTCGTGGCTCCTGGCGATGACCGGACAAGATGGAAATGGCGGCGATTTCAGCTTCCAGTTTTCCCTGCCCTATAAATTTACTTTAGCATCAATTGCGAAAAGTTCAATTCCTTTCAAGAGTCCAATATCTGTGCTGCATTACCGGTGGGGTACTGCCCATAGGGGTCATATAAGCCTTATGAGTCATATCATCATGGGAGATGTTGGAGTATAAGGATTGAATGTTTCAGAGCTTGTTCCGCATGAGTGGGAGATTGGTCAGTCACGGCTCAGGCTCAGGCTCATGCATGCAAACCTTGTGCTGGCGCCAATAAAGCCCCGTCAGGCCGATAAGTTGGAAACAAGTTAGAAGTCCGCATGAAGTAAGGGCCACATCACATTGAATATGTTTGGTAATTTTTGGTTGACGCAGAAGGTCAGGCATTATAAATTTGCGCCGGGACAAAACTTACACCTCAGTTGGCTACAGAAATACTGACGCGTTGTAACTTGCTTATTCACTTGAAGGGAGTTAACTTGAAAACAGTCAGTTCAAATTTAATCAAGCACCTCGTTGCATCCGCTTTGGCAATCACATCCGTTATTGCGCCGCTGGCTGCTGAGAGCGCTCTGTTGTCAATCAGCGCAATCACGCAGGAACAAACGGGTTATAGACCTGATTGCGCTTCGAGTTTCGGGGGTACGGCCACGGGTTCCGGGCTCAGTTCGCTCCTTGGAGCGGTTTCCTTCGAGACGAGCGATTGTATCGCCCCTGTTGGGAATTACTTCGCTTTTACCGGGGAGATGATATTTACGGTATCGAATGGAGATGAACTATTTGCCGACTATCATGGTTCCCTTACTCCGACGATTTATCCATCGATTTTTTCGTTGACAAAATCCGCCTTTAAGATAACGGGGGGTACAGGAAATTTCCTGGGAGCAAAAGGTGACGGAACATTGCAAGGGGTTCAGAACATCGCGACCGGCATAGGATTAATGCAGCTCACGGGACAGATAACTCAGGACAAGAAAAATAGGGGTAAATCCGAGCCTTTATTATTTTATCAACGCGCCAGCGATAGTCCGGATGATTCCACCATGGTTTATGCCGGTTCGGATAATAGTTTGTTTCCAGGCTCGACTACGCTCGGCGATTATTTTTATCAGGATCAGAATGGACAGCTACTCGCGATAAACGAGCTACCCGTATCTGGTTCATTGAGCTTGCTGGGCATCGGCCTCGCCTGTTTCATGGTCATGCGCCGCCGCAAGATATCAAATTCGTGAAATAACTTTAGTAATCGTATCCTGCGGTTGATGCGATATATTAAATGTAGCGCGCTCCGATCCGGTTTTGAGCGCTGTGCGTAGCATTGCAAACTTGGGAATAGCGATCAGGATGGGGGCGGTCTTCACGGTGACGGAGGGCGAGCATCATGCGCTATCTGCAGCATGGTTTCCAGTCCTTCCGTGATCAGATGTTCAATCACTGGTATAAAGTAAGGCAGCGACAGCATCAACACGACCATTCCCACCATCAGCGTGATCGGGAAACCGACTGCAAAGACATTCAACTGGGGTGAGGCACGCGTCAGGATACCAAGCGCCAGATTGACGATCAGCAATGCTGCAACGACCGGCAGCGCAAGTTGCAGGCCTGCAAGGAAAATCGTGCCTCCCCACTCGGCGAGCCTTCTCCATCCCCCGGATGAAAAGGGTTCGGCCGAGATGGGAAATGTGCTGAAGCTTTCGGCCAGCACAGACAGCATCAGCAGATGACCATTTAACGAGAGGAACACAAGCGTCGCCAGCAGCCCGAGAAATTTGCCCACTACCAGCGTACTGCCATCGCTGTGCGGTGTGAAGAAAGTGGCGAAACCCAGGCCCATCTGCAAACCCGCAATCTCTCCCGCCAATTCCACGGCACTGAACACGATACGCATGGCAAAGCCCATCGCCAGTCCGATTACGACCTGTTGGCTCAGCACCAGCAGTCCTGCGGGCGAAGCTGCCTCCAGGCCTGGAAGCGGGCCTATGGCGGGCGCCAGGATCAATGTAATGAGAACGCCCAATCCGATCTTCACCCGCATGGGTATGGCCGTGTTGCCGAGTACCGGGGCCGCCGCCAACAGCGCCAGGATGCGGACAAGCGGCCACAGGAATGAGGTCATCCATGCGTCAAGATCGGCGGAACTGAAGGTGATCACCAGGGGTATCTTTAAGGACTTTTAAATAACGGCACTTCTATAAGATCTGGCCGTAATAGCGTGTTATTCAAGAAATTTTATCGCTATATCAAGATCATGCGGTGAGCCGAATTTCTTTCGCGTCTTGTCTTACTTTGACCTTCAAATTTATAGAAGCATCCTAACGTTTCTGATTGTGTCAGCGAGCCGATGGTTGTGTGGATGATCCGGCTTTGCGACGTAACCGGTAGCCTTCCGTCGAACCGACTCAGCTGTTTGCGTTCTCCACCTTTTCTGTGTACCCCACCGCTCGTAAAATCAGCATGGGGCGTAGGGCGTCGATAAGCGAAGCGCATTGCGCCGCTGGGAGCTTCCCTCAATTATCCAGTCATTTCAATCACCGTCCTACACCATTCGCCCGGGGACCAATATGACTCACTCATACCCCTCGTCGGCATGCGGCGCAATGCGCTTTGCTTATTGTCGTATATGGACACCTCCCGTTTTGCAAGCAACTCGTGTTGATGGTTTTGGTTCAACTGCTTCCGTATATCCGGCTTCCTGTTGGGTAGCGAGCTACCCGAGCCATGATGGAATTTGCGCGTAAGTCTCAAATCGCCCTAGCGGCTTTGTCGATTGTTGCTTCGCCAGTGAGCCAACACAATAAGCTGAGTCACTTACGCCGGTCTGACCTGTTTGCCATCAATTCGTTTTGCTACGCAATCGTTGTTTGATGTCTCCTGCTAAACTTTCCTGGAACTGCCTACTGTCATACCGCTGCTCGATACGTTTCCTCACGGCTCAGGATTGACCATGCAATACGGGCGTTCTTGTTCGCCAGTGCCACCGTCGCGATGTTTTTGTTGCGTCGTTTCGCCAGCCCCGTCACCCAGCGGCTACGGGCGTCTTCCTTGTTCTCCGCCGCCTTGAGCGCCGCTCGTGCGCCGTGTATCAGCAACATGCGTACGTATTTATCGCCGCGTTTGCTGATGCGCCCCAATTGGCTCTTGCCGCCACTGGAATGCTGGCTTGGCGTCAATCCCAGCCAGGCTGCCATGTCCCGGCCTTTGCAAAACTGTTTTCCATTACCTACCGCAGACACCAGGGCGCTGGCGACGACCGGACCAATTCCTTCTATGCTCAGGAGCCGTTGGATGCGTTCGTCTTCCCGCGCCCTCTGGGCAATGCGGGCATCGTATTCTTTGATGTTGTCATCCAGCTTGCGCAATTCTTCCCCCAGCAGGCAGAGCAGGCGGCGGAAATCACTCAGCAGGCCATTCTCGCCATCTTCCAGCAGTTCGGGTATGGCGCGGCGCAATCTCGTCAGGGAAGCGGGAAGTACAATGCCGAATTCACCGAGCAAGCCGCGTATCTCATTGCTGAGTGCCGTGCGCGCCTTGATGAGCCGGGCGCGAATTCGGTGTTCCGCTTGCATCACCTGTTGCTCCACGCTCTTGACCTGAACAAAGCGCATGCTGGGACGGCTTACGGCTTCACAGATCGCTTCGGCATCATTCGCGTCGTTCTTGCCGCTCTTGACGTAGGGCTTGACGAATTGTGGCGACATCAGGCGTGCCTCGTGTCCCATCTCACCCAACTCACGCGCCCAGTAGTGGGCACTACCGCAGGCTTCCATGCCGATCAAGGTCGGAGCCAGCTTGCGGAAGTACGACAGCATTTGACCGCGTCGTAGCTGTTTCTTTACTACTGCCTTGCCGTGATGATCAACACCGTGAATCTGGAATACTTGCTTTGCCAAGTCTATGCCAATACAGGTAACATCCATTTCACACCTCCTCCTTCGACTGATTGGTTGGAATCTTCAGTCTGGCACATTACGATGCCGTTTAGGTAGGAGGTGTCCATTCCATTGCCCTACAAGCTTCATGTGCAAATGTAGATTGCTAGCTTACTAAAGCTGGAATTCCCTCAAATACCTGCCGCATATAATCGAGCATCACCGAGAGCATCCACGGCCCAGCCAGTACCAGGGCCGTGAATAGGGCCACGAGCTTGGGAATGAAGGATAAGGTCATCTCGTTGATCTGGGTGGCGGCCTGGAAGATGCTTACCAGCAGGCCGGTCGCCAGCGCAACCAGTAATAGCGGGGCAGAAATCATCAGTGTTACCTCCATGGCCTTCTGGCCCAGAGTCATTACGCTTTCGGGGGTCATGGTTTCATCCTTAAAAGTCGATTGGTGCTACTGGTTAATGGCTGCCACAAACATTTCTGCTCGATTCATTTCTCCCTGATCGGAGAAAATTTCAAACCGGTTCCTAACCGTTGAATGATTCTCAGCGTCATTGGTAGAAGCTCTCCGCAAGCGAGCCGATCAGCATATGCCAGCCGTCGACCAGCACGAACAGCATCATCTTGAATGGCAATGCCACAAGGGCGGGCGATACCATCATCATGCCCATGGACATGAGTACCGACGCCACGACCATATCGATGATGAGAAAAGGAATAAACACCGCAAAGCCGATCTGGAAGGCGGTTTTCAGTTCGCTTGTGACAAAGGCCGGGACCAGTACGCGCAATGGCACGTCTTCCGGCCGTTCAGTTGCTCGACGCCGGAGAGCTTGACGAACAGCGCGAGATCCGCCTCCCGCGTCTGCTTCATCATGAACGCCTTGAGCGGTGCAGCGCCTCTGTCCAATGCCTCCGACATTGTTATCTTATTGCTGGTGTAAGGTTCGTAGGCATTTTCGTAGATTTTGTCGAAAACCGGACCCATGACGAAAAAGGTAAGAAATAGCGCCAGCCCGACGAGCACCTGGTTTGGCGGCGAAGACTGCGTGCCGAGTGCCTGGCGCAGCAGCGAGAGTACGATGATGATGCGGGTAAAGCCGGTCATCATCAGCAGCGCCGCCGGCAGGAAGGTGAGCGATGTCAGCAGCAGCAGGGTTTGCAGGCTTAGTGAATAGTTTTGGCCGCCGCCCGGAGCCGGCGTGCTGGTGAATGCGGGCAAACCGGGATTCTGCGCCAGCGCGAATAAGGGTGCGGCCAATAGTACTGTTCCGAGCACGGCCCCCAGCACCATGCGTGCCGCGGACGGAAAACTGCTATTTACCATGGCATTACCATTGCGTTTCTCCATTGTCTTCTTGAACCAGGCAGAAAAACGGTGATCCGTGCTGGCGCCGCCGACGGTATCAGCAGTGCCGGTGGTAATCTCACCTTTGGGCATGCTGTGCAATGCTGTCACATGCCCTGGTGCAACGCCTACCACCAGCCAGGTATCAGCAACTTCCACCAGTACTACCCGCTCGCGCTGACCGACAGCCGAGCCGCCTATAACCTTATACCGCCCCCGGACCTCTGCTGGATCCCGCCAAAACGCCTGAATAACCATGCGGAACCCGCCATTACAGCAAGCACCAATCCCAGACCGAGTATGACCTGGAGCATGCTTCCGCCGGAAGCGGCACTACCCGTTGCATCTGCTGCTACCGTTTGTGCCATGGTAGTCACCGGCAATGTATACAACATCAATGACAGCGGAGCCAGCAAAGGTATTGATCCGGCCGAAAAACCTTTGGGGTGGCGCGCGACGTCATCGCGATATGATGAGTTTATAAAACATGCGCTCTTGCCTGAGAAATGCGCAAATTGCTGTTGCGGATGCCGCCGATCTTCATCTCATCCATACCGAATTCGTCGCCTTCGAACTTAGCGGTTTAATTTACGGATTCGCTCGCTCGGCGTGATGATATCGGTCAAACGAATGCCAAATTTTTCGTTGACCACTACAACCTCGCCTTGGGCAATCAAATAACCATTGACCAGCACGTCCATCGGCTCCCCTGCCAGGCCGTCCAGTTCTACGACCGAGCCTTGTGCCAGTTGGAGCAGATTCTTGATGGCGATTTTGGTACGCCCCAATTGCACGGTGAGTTGAACGGGGATATCCATGATCATGTCGATGTCGTTGTGAATCTGCATCTTCTGACCGGGGGTAAACTGCTCGAAAATTGGAGCTGGGGCGCCCTCCGCCACCGCCGCTGCAGCAGTTTCCTGCTCGGTAATTCTTGATTCGGGATTGACTTGTTTTGCCTGCACGTTCATCTCCTCGGATTTATTCGTAAAGGGCCGCCTGGACAGATCGCGGCGTTCATCTGAGTTCATTCGTTGCTCGCGGAGCCAAGCATTTTTTCCATGCGCAGCGCGTACCTGCCGTTGGAAATGCCATAACGGCATTCCATTACCGGTACGCTGTCGACGCTGGCGGTGACAAACTCGGGGATATCCAGCGGAATTACATCACCCACCTGCATGTTGAGTATTTGATCGAGGGTAACGTGCACATGCGCCAGATCCACCAGCATCGTTACCTCAGCCGACTGCACCTGTTTTGACAGACGGCCAACCCACCGCTTGTCGACCTCCAGCGCCTCACCCTGCATGCTGCTGGAAAGCAGGTCACGTATCGGCTCAAGAATGGAGTATGGGATGCAAATATGCATCTCTCCCACGATGGTGCCGAAGTTGACCTCGAACGTAGTGGCGACAACCACTTCATTAGGTGTCGCCACGTTGGCAAACTGCGTATTCGTCTCGGCGCGCACATATTCGAACTCGATTGGATATACTGGATGCCAGGACTTTCCGTAGCTGTCGAATACCAGATTGAGCAGGCGCTGGATGATGCGCTGCTCGGTTTGGGTGAAGTCGCGGCCCTCTGCCGTGGGAAGAAAGCGGCCATCGCCGCCGAACAGGTTGTCCACCACCAGAAATACCAGGGTCGGATCGAATACGAATAGCGAAGTGCCGCGTAGTGGCTTGACGTGCACGAGGTTCAGATTGCTCGGCACCACCAGGTTGCGCACGAATTCGCTGAATTTGATGACCCGGACCGGACCTGCGGTGACGTTTGCGCTCCGGCGCATGAAATTGAACAGGCCAAGCCGTAAAAGCCGGGCGAAACGCTCGTTGATAATTTCAAGCGTAGGCATGCGCCCACGCACGATACGCTCTTGGGTCGCCAGGTTATAAGGACGGAAACCTGAAGGGCGAGCCTCCTGCTGAGTTTCGCCCGCCCCGCCTCTGATCCCTTTGAGTAGCGCATCCACTTCTTCCCGCGAGAGAAAGTCGTTACTCATGAGGCATTCACTGGATCACGAAAGAAGTAAAAAGCACGCTTTCGACGACTTTTCCGGAGTTGCTCTTCACTGAACGGCTGATTGATCTCGGCAAGCAATTCGGCGGCAAGCTCCTTTTTGCCGTCTGTGGCAATAATCTGTGAAGCAGCCTTGCTGGAAAGGAGCAGCAAAATCGCGGTTGCGCACCTCCGGCATATGCAGCTTGATCAATCCTACCGCTTCGACATTTTCAACCTTCAAGGTCAGATTGGTCTGAAGGTGCTGCTCGCTGTGCTCGGGCTGCAGATTGACGGTAAATGTATCCAGGCTGACGAATACGGGCGGCTTCTTTCATAGGAGTTGCCCCGTCCTGGATCTGGCGAAAATACCATGCCGCACCGCCGGCACCGGCGCCGAGCAGCAGTACGGCCGAAACAATTACCAGGATCAACTTGTTGCTTTTGGGCTTTTGCTTCGGGTCAACGACAGCGGACTCGCGATATTCCCTTTCCTGCTTGTTCAGCCTGGTTGCCATGATTCGTCCTGTTCCAAAATATAAATACCATTATCACGGTAGTAACCCTGCGACAACACGGCGAACAGAAGGAGAAAAACCGGCCATCTCGGAATTTGATCTATGAGACCGAATCAGCCGGGGATTGAACCTGAATCCGGCCGTTCAACTACCGGATTCAACCGAAGGAAGACGAAAATAAGGCGCGAATATTTCCCGCCTTTTGGGATTTGGTTTTCAGGGAGGGTGTACTGGCAGCCCAAAAGTAATTTCAACGCTTGGCAACCTGTCGGATTTGAACTCGCAGCGAAAAGGAAGCGCTTTTGCAGCTGATTTCCTTTAAATCCGATAGGCTGCCAGTTGCGGCTTTTGCATTAGCTAAGCGAACGTATCCACCAGGCTGCTTACGCCGGAACGAATAGGGTTCGCGCCCGCATCTATCCCCGGCACGGTCACTTGACTGTTGCCCTTACCGTATCGTGCGCCAGAATGGTTTTGCTGTTCGGACTCTGCCTGTTGCCGGGTAGAATCGGCACTCACGGTCGTGTTGCTTAGATTGATCCCACTGTCCGCCATCATTTCCTTGAGCCGGGAAGCGCGGCTTCCAGCGCTTGCC